>JAFASB010000372.1 GCA_019244985.1 Acidimicrobiia bacterium
CGGTGGGGGCGGTGACGCTCAGGAGCAGGGCCAGGTCGGCGTCGCTGTAGCGGCGGTTCCCGCCGTCGGTCCGGGCCGGTTCCACCAGCCCACGCCGTTCGTACAGGCGCAGCGTCTGGGGATGCAGGCCGGACAGGTCGGCGGCGACCGACATCACGTACACAGCGGCGTCCGAGTCCGGTGCCATCGAATGCTCCTTTGACCCTGGTCCATCACAGGAATAAATCCTTAGTCGATTCTTGTCAACAGTAATGCGGCGGGAGTATAAGAATTGCAGAGGTCCAGATAGCCACTCTGAGGAGGTGGAGGTTCATGTTGATGCGTACCGACCCGTTCCGTGAGCTCGACCGCTTCGCCCAGCAGGCGCTCGGAACCCGTATGCGGCCGGCCGTGATGCCGATGGACGCGTACCGCGAGAACGATCATTTCGTCGTGCACTTCGACCTACCGGGAGTCGACCCGTCGTCGATTGACCTCACCGTCGAGAAGAACGTCCTGACGGTCTCGGCGGAGCGGCAATGGCAGGGCAACGAGAACCAGGAGGTCGTGGCGTCCGAGCGTCCCCAGGGCGCGTTCAGTCGCCAGCTGTTCCTCGGCGAGGGCCTCGACACCGAACGCGTCGAGGCGAGCTACAACAACGGCGTGCTGTCGGTCATGATCCCCGTTGCCGAAAAGGCGAAGCCCCGGAAGGTGCAGATCAACGCCGGTAACGGCAAGGCGAGAGCGATCGACACCAACGCAAGCGACAACTGACCTGCCGGGGGTGAAGTCGGTCCCCCACCGATGAGTCTGCGACGCCGGGCCAGTCTTATGGGCATGGCCAAGGTGCTGACCCATATGTGTGTATCGCTGGACGGCTTCGTCGCCCAGCCCGACGACAACCCCGCGGAGCTGTTCGACTGGTACTGGGGCGGCAACGTCGTGGTGCCCAGCGCGCAGGCGGGCATGACCTTCTCGGTTGATGCCGCGAGCGCCCCGATGCTCGAAGAGCTCACGTCGGGTTGCGGTGCGCTGATCGCCGGCCGTCGGCTGTTCGATCAGACCGACGGCTGGGGCGACAACCACCCCGCCGGCGCCCCAGTCGTCGTCGTGACCCATCGTCCGCCGCCCGACGACGCCGCCGAACGCTTCCCGCGGACGACGTTCAGCGGCAGCGTCGAGGAGGCCATCGCCACGGCGACGGAGATCGCCGGCGACAAGTTCGTCACGATCGCCAGCGCCAACATCATCCAGCAGGCGCTCAACCTCGCACTCGTCGACGAACTCTGCATGAGCCAGGTCCCGGTCCTGTTCGGCTCTGGCATCCGCTACTTCGGGGATCTCGTCGGCGGCCACGTCATGCTCGAGGACCCGGTCGTCGTGCAGGGCACACGGGCGCTCCACCTCCGTTACCCGGTTCATCGCTGACAGCCGCGGTGGGCACTACGCACGTGTCCACGTCGGCGCGACGGGGTAGTTCGAGACCGTGAACCCACTGGAGCGCGCGGTCCGTCGAGTGGACGCTGCTCAACAGCGCCACCGCGCCGCCGCGTTCGGGTTCGGCGTGATCAAGAAGTTCGGCGACGACCGCGGCGGCGCGCTGGCCGCCCTGCTGACGTACTACGGGTTCGTCTCACTGTTCCCGCTTCTGCTGCTCGCCGTCACCGCGCTCGGCTTCGTCGTGGGGAACGACCCCGCTCTCCAACGCCGGCTGCTGCACTCGGCGCTCGCCGAGTTCCCGATCATCGGAACGCAGATTCAGCAGAACATCCATGCACTGCGGGCCAACGGCGTCGGGCTGGCCATCGGCGTCGTCGGGTTGGTGTGGGGCGGACTCGGCGTGACGCAGGCCGGCCAGCACGCCATGCAGGAGATCTGGAACGTCCCCGGGGTCGACCGCCCGAGCTTCTGGACACGCCTGGTCCGTGGCATCGCCTTCCTGGGCGTCGTCGGTCTGGGCGTCGGAGGAACGTCGGTGCTCAGCGGGCTGGGATCGCAGGCGAGCCACTCCGTGGCTGCCCGCGTGTTGTTCCTGGCGGCGCCGGCGCCCATCAACGCCGTCCTGTTTCTCTGCGGCTACCGCATCCTGACCGGCCCCAGCGTACGCCTGCGCGACCAGCTTCCGGGCGCCGTCACCGCGGGGGCAGCGTGGACCGCGCTCCAGGCCCTGGGTGGCTACCTGGTCGCACACCAGCTTCGGCACGCCAGCCAAGTCTACGGGTTCTTCGGCGTTGTCCTCGGCTTGCTGTCGTGGCTCTATCTGCTCTCGCAGGTGACGATCTACGCCGCCGAGGTCAACGCCGTGCGAGCCCAGCACCTCTGGCCTCGCAGCATCGTGCAACCCCCGCTCACCGATGCCGATCGCACAGCGCTCGCCGCCATCGCTCGCCGGGAAGAGCGCCGACCCGAGGAACGCGTCCGGGTCACGTTCCGGCGTTAGCAAAACCACCCGCCAACTAGCGTTTCGGGTGAGGGGGGACGCTGTGAGCGATTTCGAGTTCGCCGGACAACTGCACCGGGCGTTGGACGCTTCGCCGCCGTACGCCCTCCCCACCGTGCTCTCGGCGCTCCTCACCGAGAGCGTGGGCGCCAAGGAGGTCTGCCTCTGGCTGGTCGACTACGGGGAGGTCACCCTCGAGCGCGTGACGGTCGACTTCGCCATCGACGACCCACCGTCTGTCCCCGTCGACACCAGCGCGGCAGGGCGTTGCTTTCTCGCACAGACGCCCGTGGAGATCGACGACAGCGGCGGCCGGCGCCTCTACCTTCCGGTCAGCGTGCGGGCCGAGCGCCTGGGCGTGCTCGACGTGCTGGTGCCCGAGTCCTCGGCCGAGCTGCGCGAGGAGCTCAGTCGGGCCGCGGTCGTGGTCGGCTACATCGTGGCAACGGCCCGTCGGTATACGGACCTGTTCGAGCGCGTGCGCCGGCGTCGCGATCTCATCTTGGCAGCCGAGATCCAGTGGGAGCTCCTTCCTGTGCTCGGCTACGAGGCGGACGAGCTGTTCGTGGCAGGCGCCTTGGAGCCGGCGCATGCGATCGCCGGCGACAGCTTTGACTACGCCGTCGAGGCTGACGTCGCGCACGTCGCCATCACCGACGGTATGGGTCACGGTCTGCGCGCCGCTCTGCTCGGAAGCCTGGCCGTCTCCGCCCTTCGCCACGCCCGGCGGCGCGGTCGCGATGTCCTCTCCCAGGTCAAGGAGGCCGGACAGGTCGTCCACGATCAGTTCGGTGGCGACCAGTTCGTCACCGGCACCGTCGCCGCGATCGACATGTCGACCGGCGCCATGCGCACGGTCAACGCCGGCCACCCTCGGCCGTGGCTCGCCCGCGATGGTCATGTTGAAGAGGTCGAGCTCTTCGCCGACTATCCCCTGGGCCTCTTCCCGGGCGTCGACTACCGCGCCCAGACGATCACCCTGCAACCGGGCGACAGGGTCCTACTCATCAGCGACGGCGTCAGCGAGGCGACGACACCGAGCGGCGAGCAGTTCGGCACCGAGCGCCTTCGCAACCTCATCGCCGAGACCCGTGACCAGGTCCCGACGGAAACCGTCCGGCGCATCACCCGCGCCATCCTCGACCACTGCCAGGGTCCCCTCCGGGACGACGCCACTGTCGTGGCGGTGGACTGGCGCCCTCGCTTCCGCTCCTGACGGGGGTCCGACGCCGCGCTAGATGCCGCCTGCGCGTCTCATTTCTCGCTGAGGTCCTTCGTCGCGGGGCCCTGGAGTACGTGGCCGTCGACGTCGAAGCGCGAGCCGTGGCACGGGCAGTCCCACGACCGTTCGGCCGTGTTGAACGTCACCCGGCAACCGAGGTGCGTACAGATGCCGGACACCGAGTGGAGCTCGCCCGAGTCGTCTCGGTAGGCCGCAACGGTGTCGCCGTCCAGGTCGACGATCCCGGCTTCGTCGTTGCCGAGCGACTCGGCCGGCCGCGGACGCCAGGTCTTGAGCCAGTCGGTGACGAAGCGCTTGCCGACATTGGCGTTCTCGGAGACGAGTGACTTGAGCGATGCCCCAGGCGCGAGGCGCGTGGAGTCGAAGGCCTCTGCCCAGGGATTGTCTCTGCCAGCGATCAGGTCGGTGAGGATGTGGGCGGCGGCGGTGCCGTTCGACATCCCCCACTTCCGGAAACCGGTGGCGACCCAGGAGCGCTCACGGCCGGACGTGAGGCGCCCGACGTAGGGCATGCCATCGATTGTCTCGTAGTCCTGTGCGGACCACAGGTAGCCGATCTCTTCGGCGCCGAACTGGGCGCGAGCCCAGTCCTCGAGGGCCTCGTAGCGGCGCCGAGTGTCGTCGTCCTGCCCGACTTTGTGGCCCTCGCCACCGACGATGACCCACCCGTCGCCGGTCGAGCGGACAGAACGCGTCGGTGACTCGGCGCTGATGTACATCCCACTGGGCCGCGCACCCTCGACACGCACCGCCATGGCGTAGGACCGGTACGGGTGGGCGCGAGCAAAGAAGGCGCCGGCGTCGACGAAGGGCAACAGGGTGGCGATGACGGTGTGGTCGGCGCGAATGTCGCCGCGGTCGGTTCTGATCGAGACTCCATCCGCATCCTCGTCGATGTCGAGGGCGCGCGTTCGCGTCGCAAGCTCGCCGCCGGCGTCGACGAAGGCACGCGCCAAACCCAGGCAGTAGCGACGAGGATGCAGCTGTGCCTGGTTGTCGAGCCAGACGGCGGCACGGACGCCGAAGGGCAGCTCGGTGTCGGCGTCGAGGCGCGTCTGGAGGCCAGCGGCGCTGGCGGCATCGTGCTCCTCCTCGACGCTCGAGACCTCGTCCTCGCTCGCCGTATACGTGCATGCCGGTGCCCGCTCGAAGTCGCAATCGATATCGAGTCGCTCGACGAAGCTGGCGACCTGATCGACGGCGGCCACGTTGGCCTCGGCGTAGGCCTGCGCCCGTTCGTGGCCGAGCCGGGACCGGATGTCGCTGAGTGTCGTGCGCTGCAACGCGGCGACCTTCGCCGTCGTGAACGCCGTCACTCCCGAGCAGACCTCGCCGGCCTCGACGACGGCGACCCGGGCGCCTTCGGCAGCGAGGAGGTAAGCGGCCGTCAACCCGGTGATTCCGGCGCCGATGACAGCAACATCAACCACCTGGGGCAACGACGCGGTCCCGTGCGGAGCACGTTCGGTCGTCTCCACCCACAGCGAAGGGTTCGGCACTTCGAGGCTGCCCATCCCCCACCGCTACCCGTCGATGCCGTGCACCAAGCGCGATCCCCCGCTCAAGCGAGCGCCGATCGGTCCAGGTCGCGGAGGATGGCGGACACGTCGGCGTACACGGCGATAGCCCCGGCCTGCTCGAGCTCGGATTGCCCGATGCCGCCGCTCAGAACGCAGACGCATCCGAGACCGGCCCGGCCCGCGGCCTCGACATCCCACACGGTGTCGCCCACGGCGACGGTGGCCTCGGGATCGAGCCCGGCCTTCTCCATCGCCATCTGGAACACCTCGGGCGACGGCTTCGCATCAGAGACGTCGCCGGCGCTCGTGAC
>JAFASB010000467.1 GCA_019244985.1 Acidimicrobiia bacterium
CTGAATCGGGCTTGGAGTTGACGCAGTACCTGCAGGTCGTCGGCGCCGGGCAGGCGAAGGAGCGCACGATCGTCACGGTGATCCACGGTGCCGTGCGCAATGGCCGTCTCGAGCTGCGATACGTGCCACAACCTCGGCTTGACCCAGTCGCGCTCACGGTCACGCTGGACGCTCCCGGGTGGCGTGTTCGTGGCCCCCGCACACAGCGTCTAACGTGGGACCGCACATTCCAGCTCGTGTGGTCAGCGACTCGTTGACCCTGATGAAACCCCGTGCTTGACTTGTCGGTTAACATCAGCGGTTGTTCGGCCACCGGTTGTGGTCGGACCGGAAGGCGGGAAAAGTCAATGAGACGAGCGCTTCTGGCGGTAGTTGTCGGCCTCGCATTCGTCGTGCCTGCAGCACCGGCGCTCGCGCAGACCTCCGGCGGCTCTGGTACGCCCACGGTGGTCAGCTGCGGGTCGGCGACTACGGGCGGGACCATCAGCTGCAACATCGGCGGCTTTCCGGCCGGCGCGACGGTAACTGTGTTCGTGAACGGCACCGGCGGACTGACAAAGACTGCCGACGGCAGTGGCGTCATCCATGTCACGATTCAGATCACGTCGCAGACGGCAGGTCTGCTCGGTGACCCGGTGAACGTGACGCTTGTTTGCGGCACGAACACCATCACCGCCACGGGTGGCGGCGTCACCCAGTCGGGGACGTTCACCAACAACTGTCCCGCTGCTACCCCCGTCGCTGCAGCGCCGACGTCGAACGTCGCGTTCACCGGTGCCAACATCCTTCGATGGACGCTGGCTGCGGCAGCGCTGCTCGGGATCGGTGCCCTGATGGTGTGGGGTAGCCGGCGTCGGCGTCCGACGCTCGACGACTGATCCGGCCAAGACTTCGAAACGGGGGCGCTCCTTGAGCGCCCTCGTTTCGCGTCTGGCGACAGTTCGAGGAACCACCATTCGGGGTTGACCCGGCCGTACACTTCTCGGTCGGGACAGGCGCCTGCGCCTGGCGGGCGGGGTTCGGACAATGGACGACCCCGGAGACCCAAGTGGAAGAACTGCAATTCAGGTGGCCCGGCGGCTCGGGCGCCTTGGCTGCTGATCCGTCGACCGATTCCCAGCTGCTGCTGACTCGGCGGCGGCGCTGGCATGCACCGGTGGCCGAGCCCATGGCCGAGCCGGAAATGCCGGAGCCAGAGACCACGACCCACGACGACGCGGGCCTGCGCCAGGACCTCGACTTGGCACGGGCTGCGATCGCCAAGCTCGACGCCGACCGGAGGGCGGCGAGGATACGGATCGAGGAGCTCGAGCAAACGCGTGACGAGTTGCAGACCAAGCTGACGGCGCAGCGGCGGCGGTTGTTGGTGCTGGAACGCCAGCTGGAGGATGCCGATGTGTTGCCGGCGCCCGAGGCGACGAGCGCGTCGTGGCTCGAGCGGCTGTTCGGCGGGCTGACTTCGGCGACGACGGGCTGAGCCGGCGCGACCGCGCCGGGGGAGCGTTCGGTACTCTTCCGCACGTGGCCGACGAGCGTCGTGACGACGGAGGGTCGGGCGACGCCGTGGCTGACGACGACGACTTTCAGCTGCGCTGGGGCGGCGCCGACGACCGCTGGGAAGAGGCCGTCGCCGATCGGGGCTCTGAGCCGCCGCGGCAGAAGGTGCGGGTCGACCCCCCCGTGAGCGACGTGCCCTGGGACGAGCTGGCCGAGGACGCCGCGCCGGAGTTCGTGATTAACCAACGCGCCGAGCGCAGCGGCGACGACGAGACGTCACCACACGGTGATCCGCTCGAGCAGACCGCGGAGGCCGAGGCGTTCTCGGTCCCCGATCGGCCGGCCGAAGCGGGTGCGCGCATGGGCAACCTGCAGGACGCCCTGGCGTCGATCCGCGAGCGCGTGCAGTCGTTGTCGAGCGATATCCCAGGCCCGGGCCGTCAGGGCGCCGCGTCTGCGAGCCAGCTCGCCCTCTACCGGGCGGCCACCGATGACCGCACGCTGTCGGAGCTGCGTCGCCACGGCAACGAGACCGAGAACCTGCTGCGCCGCCTCGCCGCCAACCTGCAGGACCTGTCGACCGACCTGCGCAGCATCGTCGATGCCGCCCGCCGTGCGATCGACCAGACCTCCGAGCAGGCCGAGTCGAGCATCGAGCTGGGCCGGCTGTTGGGCGAGCGCATCGAACAGATGGACGCCGATACCACGCGCCGCCTCGACGACATCAACGGCGAGTTCTCCAAGCGCTTCACCAAGCTCGAACAGCGGGCCGGCGTCGGCGTGCTGCGCGAGGAGGTGTCGGAGCTGCGCAACGACGTGGGTGACCTGCGCGCCGACTTGGCGGCGATCACCGGCGGTGACGGCTCTCAGCTGCAGGCGCGCATGGACGCCGTGAGCGCTCAGCTCGACAACACGATCGCCGTGCTGCAGGAGGCCATCGAGGGACCCAGCGGCGACGACGACCTCGTCGAAGGTGTGGTGGCGTCGATCCGTTCGGAGACCGAGGCGGCCGTCGAGCCCTTCCGCAACGAAGTCGAAGAGCTGGGCCGCCAGCTCAGCGAGGCCCTCGACCGCGAGGAGCAGCTGGGCTCCACCCTCGGCGAGCTCACCGCCGAGGTGGCCCGTCTGCGCAAGCGCATCGCCGTGCGCGCCACGCCCCCGACGATCGACGACGACCAGGTCCAGAACATCGTCGACGCTGTGGTCGCCGCCACCCAAGGCCGGCGCCCGGCAGCGACGAGAACGCCCGCCCGTCGGCGCCGGGCGCCCGAACCCGAGCCCGACTTCGAGGACGACGTCGAAGCCGAAGAAGAACCCGAAGAAGAACCCGAGCTCGCACCTGCCAAGCGGCCGCTGCGCGCCCGTCCGGTGCGTGCGCCGCGCAAGGCCAAGAGGGCGGCCGAGCCCGAGCCCGAAGAAGAAGAACCCGAGTACGAGGTCGACATCAACCAGCCGTTCGAGCCGGGGGAGCTCGAGCTGGCCGACGCCGTGCTCGACGTGGAGCCCGACGAGGAACCCATCCGTCGGGCCAGGGGGACGAGGACGACCAAGCGGGCCGATCGGCCCCTGAGGGGCAGGCGGGCCCGCAGTCAGCAGTAGTGGCCGCCGAGCCGCGGTTCCGCGTCGTCGTCGCTGACGACTTCGCGGACATCCGCCACCTCGTGAAGGTCACCCTCGAGCGCAGCGGGCGCTTCGAGATCGTCGCCGAGGCCGAGAACGGCGTCGAGGCCGTCGAACAGGCGACCGCTCACCAGCCCGACATCCTCGTGCTCGACCTGTCGATGCCGGTCCTCAGCGGCATGGAGGCCCTGCCCCAGATCCGCGCCGCTTCCCCCGACACCAAGGTCGTCGTCTTGTCGGGCTTCGACCGCAGCCGTATGGAGTCCGAGGCCCTGGCCGGCGGCGCCGTCGGCTACATCGAGAAGGGGCTGCGCCCGTCCCAGCTGGTCGACGAACTGCTGGCCGTCGCCGGGCTCATGGAGCTCGTCCAGGTCGCGGCCGAGACGGCGCGCGCCAGGCTCGAGGCCCAGCCCGGGAGCGCGGCGTCGGCCCGCCGCTTCGTCGACGAGACCCTGCGGCGCTGGCACTGCGACGAGCTGTTCGACGAGGTCGCCCTGTTGACGTCCGAGCTCGTCACCAATGCCATCCTCCACGCCCACTCCGACATCGACCTCAGCGTCAGCATGACGGCCGACGTCATCCGCATCGACGTCGTCGACCACAGCGCATCGCTGCCCGCCCCGCGCACCGCCAGCGACGAGGACACGTCGGGCCGCGGCCTGGGCCTGGTCGAGGCCCTCGCCACCTCCTGGGGCGTCGACGAGCGCCCCGGCGGCAAGAGCGTGTGGTTCGAGCT
>JAFASB010000485.1 GCA_019244985.1 Acidimicrobiia bacterium
CATCGATACGAGGAACAACGGCAGGAAGTAGACGACGGCGGACGCGTTGCGCCGCTCCGCCCCCGCCACCAACAGGCCGCCGCCGAGCTCGAGCATCGGCCCGAGGAACAGCAGCGTCCAGAACACGAAGAGGTTGAGGGGGTCCGACGGCGCGGCAACGCCGGTCAGCCACGTCGTCATCAGCACCAGCCCGAAGCCGGCGGCCACCGGCAGGTGGAAGACGAACAGGAACATCGTCGTCTCCACCTTCTCGGCGAGGCTCAGGTGCGGCGTCGCCCACACCTTGGCGCGGTAGTCCCGCCATGCCTGCTGGTGGCCCCGCGCCCAGCGGTAGCGCTGGCGCCAGAACCGCCCGAGGGTGACGACGCCCTCCTCGCGGTCCACGGCGTTGACGTCGAAGCGCACGCGCTCGCCTCGTAGCAGCAGCCGCAGCGTCAGGTCGGTGTCCTCGGTGACGCTCTCGGGGTTCCACCCGCCTGCGGCCCGCAGGCTCGACGCGCGCACCGCGCAGTTGGCCCCGCCGTAGGCAGGAAGGTGGAACAGCGCCTGGCGCCCGTACTCGTTAACCAGGTATCCGGCCCGGTAGTCGATTGCAATCAAGTGCGAGAGCGGGGAGTCTTCGCCGTTGCGGATCTCGCAGCGTCCCTGCACGGCACCGACGGTCGGCTCGGCAAAGTGGGCGACGAGACGACGCACGACGTCGGGCTGGGGCTGATGGTCGGCGTCGAAGACGACGATGATCTCGCCCGTCGCGATCGAAAGCGCCTCGTTCAGAGCGGCCGACTTGCCTCTGACACCATCAGACGCCCGGTGCAGCACGCGCAGTCGAGGCTCAGAAAGAGCACGGGCGTCCAGTCGCTCGCCGGTGCCGTCCTCGGAGCGGTCGTCGACGACGACCAGTTGCAGCAACGACGCCGGGTAGTCCAACGCCAGCATGGCGGCGACCAGTCCGTCGACGACCGAGCGCTCGTTGTGGCAGGCGACGATCACCGACACCGACGGCGCATACGACGGGTCGACCACGACCGGCGCCGAAAGGTCCCCGGGCGCCGAGCGCTGAGCGGCGACGGCGAAGGCGAAATGGCGCAGGAAGAAGGCGACGAACAGGATCTCGAGGCCGCCCGACAACACCGTCAGCACCCGCGGCACACCGAGCAAACCGACGACCACCAGCACCGCCCCCAGCGCCGCCAGCCCCACCGGGCGGGCGGGCCCGGGCTCAGTGGCGGTCACGCCGGGAGCCGCCGCGACGGGCCAGCACCATCCGAGCCGAGAGCACGACGGTCAGGGCGAGGCCCCCGAGGGTGCCGACGGGGATCGGCGTGTCGGCTGCAGCCGGCGCGCCCGATCCGTGCGCTCCTCCCACGATCGCAGGCAGGAACAACACCGCCCCGACAACGGCGGCCACCACCACGATTGCGAGCACCCGTCTCATCTCTCAAAACGGATGATACGCCCGATTCGGACATATGGCAACTTGGCCGAGTCGGGAGAATTGACGTGCTCAACCGACCTGGCCGTAGTAAGATGTTCGGGAGAACGAAACCGGGAGTACGTCAGTGTCAGAGTCGCAGCCGAAGTCGGAGTACCTGACCCCGGGCGAGGTGGCCCGCATGCTCCACGTGTCGCCCAAGACCGTGAATCGCTGGGCGCACGAGGGCCGCATCGCCTGCATCGTCACCCTGGGCGGGCACCGCCGCTTCCAGCGCGAGGAAGTCGAGCGCATCGCCAGCCAGATGGCGAGCGGCTCGCCCCGCTAGACGCCCCAGCGGCGCTCTTACGGGACGTCGAAGTCCAGGTCGGTGAGGTCGACCAGGGCGGACACAGGCCCCGCTGACGCCGCCCGCAACAGGTTCACGACCCGGCGGGCATCCTCGGCCGCCGCCGGCAGCACCTCCTCCAGGTCGAGGCGGGCGATGCTGTAGGGGTCCACGGCCGCGACCATCGGCTCGCCGACCCCCAAGGACAGGTCGCAGTCGAGGATGCGCTCGTCATCGGGGTTGGGCCGCACGATCGTGCCACCCAGCTGGCGGACCAGTGCCGACAGCACCGACACCGCCTCCCTGGGGGAGCTCGACCGCAACAGGCGCCGAGTCGCCTCGTACGCGGAGGCCAGGGCCCGCTGATCGGCCGGGATCTGCACGGACCCGTCGGGGTTCTCGTTGTACTCGGCCGCCAGCTCGGCGGGGGTCTTGACCTCGGCGCGCACCAGGTCGCCCGCGGGGAACTCACGGGCCGCGGCCCGCCAGACGGCGACGCCGTCGGCGAGGGCGGCGGCGGGGCCGTCGGCGTCGTCGACGAGGAACTGCACGGCGCAGCGGTCCTGGGAATAGAGCGCGCTCGGGTACCGGTCGGCGAGGTTGGCCAGGACGCCCTCGACCGTCTCCAGTTCAAGCTGTTCGTCTGTCTGAATCTCGAGCAAGACGACCCAGCAGCGTCGCACGCTCGCCTCCCCAGCTAGCGGCTTCTCCACCAGCCCGCACCACCTTACGTATTGGTCTGCGCGCGGACGATAGGGATTCTCGCCCGAATCTGAACCCTTTGTCAATGTCGAGAGGTTTGTCCGAGACCAGCTACTGCGGTTGGCCGGCCACGTCGAGTGGCCCACGCCCGGCGCTGGCTTGCGAGCAACGCGACGGCGACCGCCGCTGTGAGCAGGACGATGCCGACCGACGTCAGCGGCACCGGCGTTCCGTTACCGAGGAAGGGGGCGTCGCCGCTGTTGGTGCCCTGGGCAGTCGACACCCGCACCATCAGGTCGCCGTTGTCGGCCTTGCACGGGATGGCGAACTCGACGACTGCGTGCGTGAACGTGCGCTGCTCGTGCGGCGCCAGCACGTCGCCGCTGCGCAGGCCGCCGTCGTCGAGGACAGTGACCGCCGACTGAACCCCCGACGTGTCGTCGGGCGCCGCCCAGCTGGCCTGGTCGGCGACGGTGGTGATCGTGAGCGTCTGGTCGGTGAGGTTGACGAGCGTGATGTCGCTCGCCACCTGCCAGGTGCAGTTGGCGTTGTTCGTCGACACCAACGACTCCTGGGAGTTGTGCACGTCGACGGACACGGCCAAGCCGCTCCCCGCGAAGGCGCTCCCACCGAACCCGACGAACGACGCGACGGCAACGCACGCAGCCAAGCCAGCACGCCACCGCCGCCTCATGCCGGCACCTCGGCGCGGGAGAGATCGACGTCGACGTCGATGCGGCGGGCGGGCGCGGGGTCCCAGCGAAAGCGGTCGGCGACGAACCCCTCGGCGTGGCGCATGCGCGCCTGGAAGCCGCGGTAGCGGGCCTGCGATTCGACGGCCTCGAGGTCGACGAGGCCGTTCTTGAGGACCTGGGAGACGTGGGCGCGCAGCAGGTCGAGCTTGGGCTCGACCAGGCCCTTGGCGTCGAAGAACACCGACGGGGTGAAGCCGACCGACGTCGGGCTCTCGTACATCAGCACCGAGGGCAGGCGCCGGCAGGCGGCCAGGCTGGCGACCGACGTGGCCCGGTGGTCCTGATGGCTGTCGGACGGGGCGTGCGTGTAGACGAGGTCCGCGCCGCTGACGTCGAGGGCGGCCTCGATCACGTCGACGGCAGCCCGCCCGTCGGGGACCTCGCCGTCGACGAAGCGTCCCCACAGGAGGTCGGCCCCCAACAGCGCGGCCGCGTCCTCCTGCTCCTGCACCCGTGAGCGCGCGTCCTGCGGTCCGCGCTCGCCGGTGGTCATGACGAGCAGCGTCACCCGGTGCCCGCCGCGCCGGTGACCGACGAGGGCGGCGCCGCACCCGAGCTCGATGTCGTCGGGGTGGGCGCCGATGGCCAGGACGTTCACGCGTGCTCCTCTCTTCCGATCTTTCCGGTCAGGTGACGTCGAGCTGGGCCTGGGCGAGAGCCCCGCCGCTGCAGGACACCCAGGCCGTGAGCGTGCCGACGTCGGCACGCGGGCTGAGCCGCCACGTCCACGCCACCCGGCCCGAGGGGTCGGCGACGGAGGGGGGCAGCGGCGCGTCGGTGCCGCCGCCCTGCAACTGCAGCTGGCATGCGGCGCCGGGGCGAGTGTTGAAGGCGGCGGTCACCAGCTGGCCGCGATGGGCGACCGACCGAGGGGCGGCGACCGAGATCGAGGCGCCCGCTCCGGTCGTCGCTGCCGGCGCCCCGAAGAACTGCGGCGGCGGCGCGGACGTCGGCGTTCCCGCCACCCGGGCGGCGGGCGGCCCCGACGACCCGGAGCACGCGCCGAAGACGACGACCGCAGTCGCCGCGCACGCAACGGCGAGGCTCACTCTCATGGCGCGGGCACCGTGATGGTCGGCGCCGAACCCGGCGGCGCCAGCTGCACGAGCGGCGGTTTGGTGGTCG
>JAFASB010000491.1 GCA_019244985.1 Acidimicrobiia bacterium
GCGCAACGTGAGGAGGTTCTGCGCCTCCCGGCGGTAGTCGAGCTCGCGCATCAGGCTGCGGCGGAACTGGTCGACCATGGCCGCCAGCCCGAAGCGCTCGCCGATGTCAGTGCGACGGTCGATCAGCTCGGCCAGCTCCTCGAGGGCGTCCATGTCGTCGACGACCTGCTGGCGGATGCCCGGTCGCTGGATCTTGACGGCGACGGGCCGGCCGTCGCGAAGGGTGGCCCTGTGGACCTGGCCGAGCGACGCCGACGCGAGGGGCTCGTAGTCGAAGGTGCCGAACACGTCCTTGGGGCGGGCGCCGACCGCCGCGCAGAACGCCTCCTCGGCCTGCTCGGCCGAGAACGGCTCGACGTCGTCCTGGAGCCGGGCCAGCGCCTTGATGTACGGAGCGGGCAGCAGGTCGGCCCGCGTCGACAGCAGCTGACCAAGCTTCACGTAGGTCGGGCCGAGGGCCTCCAGATCGTGCGCCAGGTCCTCACCCTTGGCCGTGAGCTCGCCGTCGGGATGCTCGCCGTCGAGGACCTCGTCCAGGCCGGTTTGGGCGACGATGTCGTGCCGGCCGTACTTCAAGAGCAGGCGGACGACGTCCTTGTAGCGGCGTAGGTGCTGCGGTCGTACTGACAGGGCCACGGCGGGAGTGTCCCCCCTGGGGCCGCTCCCTATTCGCCCGGGGCGAACCCCTGCCTCAGTGTGTTCTCGGTCACAACTCGCGGGTCGACGAACTGCAGGAGGTAGTCGGGGCCGCCGGCCTTGGTGCCGACGCCCGACAGCCCGTAGCCGCCGAACGGCTGGCGGCCGACGACAGCACCGGTGATCGTGCGGTTCACGTAGACGTTGCCGGCGCGCAGCTCGGCGGCGGCCTGCTCGATGCGGGCCGGCGAGCGTGACAGGACGCCGGCGGTGAGGGCGTAGTCGGTGTCGTTGGCCAACGCCAGCGCCTCCTCGAACGTCGACGCCCGAAGGACCGTGAGCACGGGCCCGAAGATCTCCTCGGTGGCCAGACGCGACCGGGACGACACGTCGGTGACGATCGTCGGTCCGACGTAGAACCCCGAAGATGGGACGTCGTCGTCGTGAAAAAAGACAGTCCCCTCGTCGTCGGCCAGCTCGACATAGGACAGGACGCGCTTGTGGGCGTCGGCGTCGATGAGCGGACCGACCTGGGTGCCCATCTCACGCGGGTGGCCCACGCGAAGCGACCTGGTGGCGCCCACCAGACGGCGGAGCAGCTCGTCGGCCACCGAGTCCACAAGGATGAGCCGCGAGCACGCCGAGCACTTCTGCCCCGCGTATCCGAACGCCGAGTTGACGATGGCGGGCACGGCCTGATCGAGGTCGGCGTCAGCGTCGACAACGATCGCATTCTTGCCCCCCATCTCGGCGATGACCCGCTTGACGTGGCGTTGTCCGCTGCGGTGCACGCCCGCCGCCTCGACGATGCCGAGCCCGACGGCCTTGGATCCGGTGAAGGCGATGACCGACACGTCGGGGTGCTCGACGAGATAGGAGCCGACCTCCTCGCCGACGCCGGGCAGGAACGCCAACACACCGTCGGGCAGCCCGGCCGCCTTCAGCGCCGAGACGAGGCCGGATGCGACCGCGGGCGTCTGCTCCGCGGGCTTGAACAGCACGGCGTTGCCGGCGACCAACGCTGCGACGACCATCCCAGTCGGGATCGCGAGCGGGAAGTTCCACGGAGCGATGACGGCCGCGATCCCCCGGCCTCGATACGACAGCCGGTCGGTCTCCCCCGGCGGCGACTCGACCGCGCCAGCACCGAGGCGCAGCGCCTGACGCCCGTAGTACTCGCAGAAGTCGATGGCCTCGCAGACGTCGGCGTCGGCCTCCTTCCACGGCTTGCCGGCCTCGAACACCTGCAGCGCGGCCAGGTCGGCCTTGCGCGCCCGCATCCACTCGGCGGCCCGGAACAGGACGGCGGCACGGTCTGGCACCGGTGTGCGCGACCATGCGGGCCACGCCCGCTGGGCCACCTCGATGGCGGCGTCGGCCTCGGCCCTTGCGCATGACGCCGATACCGCCACCTCACGCGCCGTGTCGCCCGGGTCCACCGACACGATGCTCGTCTTGGTGCCGACCGGGTGGCCATCGATGAAAGCAGCGACGTCGAGGCCGAGCTTCACGCGCTCGACCGCGGCGCCGAACGCGGACCGCACGCCGGCCCGGCGCCACTCGGCCACCGGCTCATGCTGGTACTCACCCGCAGCCGCCGGGTCGGTCGCCTCGGGTCGGGACGGCGGGTCGAGCTCGGGAAGGGGGTCGGCTCGCGGTGGCGCCAATAGGGCCTCGAGCTCGGCACCCTCCTTGAAGCGTCGGCGTACGAAGCTCTCGTTGGACGTGTTCTCCAGCAGCCGTCGCACGAGGTACGCCATCCCCGGGACGAGCTCACCCACGGGGGCATACACGCGCAGGCGAAACCCGAGGCGGCGCACGGCGGCGTGCACCGCCGGCGCCATGCCGTAGAGCATCTGCAGCTCGTAGCCGTGGTCGGGGATGCCCGCCTCTCGTGCGGTGACGACCGCGTAGGCGAGCGACCGGAGATTGTGACTCCCGAAG
>JAFASB010000334.1 GCA_019244985.1 Acidimicrobiia bacterium
CGGTACGCCTCGCGCACTGCCAAAAGGAACGTGCCGGCATAGGAGTCGGTCGAGTCCATGTCACCGGTGGACATCAGCACCCCGTTCTGCATCGTGTAGTCGGTGACGAAGCCCTGGGTGCCCATGTGCGCCTGGTACCAGGACAGCCACGACCACGCGGCGGTGACGTAGGAAGAGTTGCCGGTGACCGTCGTCGCCTTGGCGAGCCCCATCGCTGCGAAGTTCGAGAGGTACGGCCACACGGCTTGCCGATCGACATAGTTGGCGATTGCGCCGTCGGTGAGGCGTGCGCTCATGATCCAGTCCGCGTCAGCGGCCACGTTGGAGCCGTTGACCGCGGCCTCCACGGGAACGGTCATCGTCGCCACGAGCACGAGCCCGAGCACCACTGCCTCCAGGCGGATCCGCCAGGTCATAGTTCCTAAAATACTCAGAACACTCGAATCGGTCAACGCCGAATGTAGTGGTACACCCACTGTTTGCGAACTTTCGTAAATGGGCATACGCTGACGAAGTTCCTGAAACGGACACACAGGCATCGAGGAGCGGCGCCGACGTGGCTAGTGCGGAAAGCAGACGGGACTCGGCAGCCGCGGCGATCGAGGGGCGCGCCTTCCAGGTCGTGTACCAGCCGATCGTGGAGCTCGACGGGGGCCGGGTCGTGGGCGTCGAGGCGCTGTCCCGATTCCGCGACGGGCGCCCGCCCGCCCGCTGGTTCACCGAGGTCGAACAGCTGGGCCTGGCCGCCCCCCTCGACCTGGCGATCCTCGAGACCGCCCTCGCCGACGTCGACCTGCTGCCCGACGGCTACATCTCGCTGAACGTCTCGCCGTCGACGCTGCTCGAGCCGCGGCTCATCGACCTGTTGTGCGCCGACGGGGTGCCGACCGATCGACTGGTCGTCGAGATCACCGAGCACGCGCCGGTCCTCAACTACGGCCACACGCGCGTCGCCCTCGAGACCCTGCGCGCCAAAGGCGTACGCCTCGCCGTCGACGACGCCGGCGCGGGCTATGCCACGTTCCGCCATGTGCTGCGCCTGCGCCCCGACATCATCAAGATGGACCAGTCGATCACCCAGCACATCAACGAGGACCCGGCGCGCCTGGCCCTCGCCACGGCGCTGGTGATCTTCGCCGGCGAGATCGGCGCCACCGTCATCGCCGAGGGCGTCGAGACGCCGAGCGAGCTGGCCGCCCTCCAGAGCGCGGGCGTCTCGCGCGCGCAGGGCTTTGTGCTGGCCCGGCCGCAGTCGCCACCGCTGGCACTGCCCGGCGACGGCCACGTGCACGGCCCGGTGGACACTGTCGAACCCGCCATGGATCTCGCGCCCGCTCTGCCCCCGTGGGCCGAGCGCGCCGAGCGGAGCGACGGGGCGGTGTCGACGACTGCTCACGCCCTTCTCAGCCCCGTGGGCAGCATCGACATTGCCCTCGAGCTCCTGCGCCGCAAGACCAGCGAGCTGGGTGCCGACGAGTGCGTCGCCCTGATCGGCAGCGCCCAGCGTCAGGTCCGCATCGTGGGTGGCGCCCTCCAGGACATGATGCGGGGCCGCGCCGCGAACCTCGTCAGCCTCGACGGGGTGTGCCGCAGCGGCCCCGAGCCGCTGCCGGCCGCGACCGCCGACTCCCAGCGCGCCAGCTAGACGCGCACGCCGGGAAGCCGGCCCTTGGTGGCGAGGACCGCCACCCCGCCCAGCAGCACGAACAAGATCAGCGACGCGGCGCGCGACCCGTTGATGATCGGCGACGACGACACCACCGCCAGACCCGACGGCAGGGTCCTGGCGCCGTGCGAACGTGCCGGCTCCGAGCTCTGGGGGGAAACGCTCGGAGCCGGCGGGGCTGGCGCCTGGGTCGCTCCGGCGCTTGAAGCCCCGGCGCCAGCACCGGCCGCAGGGGGCGCAGCCGGACTGTTGGTTGCCCCCGTGGCGCTGCGCGCCGGGCTGGGCGGGGTGGGGGCGGCGGGCCTCGGCGGTGCCGGCGGCCGCGGGGCGGGCTTGGGCGCGGGCGCCGGAAGCTGGGTCGACGGCAGCGACCCGCTCTTGGCCTGCTTGAAGTCCTCGGTCACCCAGATGACGCCGGCGGATTCGACGACGCCGATGCCCACGTACTGGAAGGCGGGGTCGACCATGTTCTCGAAGTGGTGGGGGCTCGCCTCGAGGGCGGCCTCGATCTGGGGGACGGTCGAGCCGGTGCCGACGTTCTCGCCCAGCGTGCGCCAGTTGGAGATCTGGCTCGCCAGGTTGGGGTTGTGGGACAGGCCGGCGGGGCCCGCCATCTGGGCGCTCCATCCCCTGGCCACCGATATCAGCTGGCCGTCGGTCGCCAGCGGCGGCACGCCGTTGCGGGCGCGCACCAGGTTGAGGTCGGCGAAGAACTGGGCCTCGTCGAGGTTGGAGTCGGCCCTGGCCGCCGGGGCCACGCCCAGGGCCAGGCCCACGCCTGCGAGAGCAGCGAGAGCAGCGGCGATCAGGCGATGGCGCCGCGGGCGCCGGTTCGCAGTGGTCGGGTCCATACCCGACCTATCGGGGGGGCGACTAGTCCGCTTTAGCTAGTTCGTACGGTTTTGGGGAGGCTTGTCCGCCTCAACGGCCGGCCCGTCGCAGCACCGCGCCCACGCCGACGGCGGTCAGCGCCGATAACCCGATCCATCCCCCGATGGCGACACCCACCAACAGCATTTCCGTCTCTCTCCCCGCCCGACATGCCCGATTTTTCCCAGGTTGCCCTAATTCGCCGCCCAGGCCCGGGATCCTTCGTCAACGGGCGCTGTCGCCCAAAGTTTTTTGTGCCCGCTGGCGCTCTTGGCCGGATGCCCACGCCGCGCTCATCGTCTGCTCACATCCATCGTCGAGCATGGTCGCCGTGGACGAGACGGCCAGCGCCATCGCACACCTGTACCGGCGCGCCGGCTTCGGGATCGGCGCAGAGGACCTCGACGCAGCGACGGCACGTGGGTATGCGGCGACCGTCGACCGCGTACTCGCCACGTCGGGCCCCGACCCGGCGGCGGCCGAGGTGGCAGTCCCGACCCTCACGCCGGCCCAGCCCGCCGGCGCGCGCAACGCCACCATCGAGCAGCGCAAGACGATGCGGCGCGCCCTGCACCAGGAATCGGTGCAGCTCGCTCGCTGGTGGCTCCAGCGGATGGCGCGGGCAGCCAATCCCCTCGCCGAGAAGCTGCCGCTGTTCTGGCACGGCCACTTCGCCACGTCGGTCGACAAGGTCCGGTTCGGATCCCTGATGTACCGGCAGAACCAACTCTTCCGGGCCCTCGGCAGCGGACCGTTCGAGACCCTCACCCAGGCGGTGGCCAAGGACCCGGCGATGCTCCTGTGGCTGGACGCCAACTCCGACAAGAAGGGCCATCCCAACGAGAACTTCGCCCGCGAGCTCCTCGAGCTGTTCACCCTCGGCCTGGGCAGCTACACCGAGGACGACGTCAAGTCCGCGGCGCGGGCCTTCACCGGATGGACGTTCGATGCGGCGGGCGGGCAGTTCCGCCTGCGGGCGAGCCAGCACGACGACGGGATGAAGACCGTCCTCGGGGTCACCGGCGACCTCGGCGGCGAGGACGTCATCCGCACCGCGGTCCATGAGCCGGCGTCCGCCCGCTT
>JAFASB010000337.1 GCA_019244985.1 Acidimicrobiia bacterium
ACTCGGGCGGCGTGAGCAGCTGCGAGAGCTGCAGATGGGTCGCCAGGAGCTCACGAACGTCCTCCGACCGAGGGTCGTCGACGGCGATCTCGAGCTCCATCCCGGCGATTGTGCCGCAGCACCAGCCGTCGTTAACGTTCTGCAACAATGATTGCCACGGTCGACATCGCGGATCTCGGTTTCCTGCGGACGATCGGAGCGGTCCGTCGCCGGCCGAAGCCGGACCAAGTCCCGGGGCTTCGATGGCTCGACATCGTGTTCGGCGTCCCCCTGGCCATGAGCCGCCCGCCCCGCCCGCGCCGGGCGGTGATGCTGGCCCTGTGGGACGACGCGGATGCGGCCGCCGCCTTCGCCGACTCGCACCGATTCGCCGCCCGGTTCAAGACCGGCATGCACGCCACCTTGCAGCCCTTGCGAGCGTTCGGGACCTGGCCCGGCCTCGACGAGTCGATCCCACGCAGCCGGGCCACGACCAATGACGGCCCCGTTTTCGTCTTCACCCTCGGCCGCCTTCGGCTCAGCCAGTTCATTCGCTTCATGCGCGCCAGCCGGCCCGCAGAACACGCGGCCATCGGTGCCGATGGTTTGATCTGGGGGACCGCTGGCGCCCGACCGCCGATGATGGCCACCGTCTCCGCCTGGGAGAGCGCGGAAGCGAGCGCCGCCTACGCGTTCAACGCGCCCGGTGGGCACCCCTCCGCCATCGACGCCCAACGCCGCAAGGACTTCCACCACGAGTCGGCGTTCATACGGTTCACGCCGATCGAGGTCCGTGGCACGCTCGACCGGCCCAACCCATTCGCGACCGAGCTGATCGCAGCGCGCTAGTTCCGGCTCGGCGTGACGACGGGCAAGGTCTCCCACCCACGGACCGTCGACGTGGGTGCCAACTTGGCGCCGTCGTAGTCCACTTCCCATTCCGGGAAGCGCTTCAGCAGCTCGTCGAGGGCGATGCGGCCCTCGAGGCGAGCGAGGGCGGCGCCCAGGCAGAAGTGGATGCCGTAACCGAACGTGAGCAATCCGCCAGTCTTGCGGTGGATGTCGAAAAGTTCGCCATCGGGGAAGCGGCGGTCGTCACGGTTCGCGGATCCGACCAGGAAGAGGATCGCGCTCCCCGCGGGCACGGTCTGGCCGTGGAACTCGGTGTCCCGGGCGACGTAGCGGCCGACGTGCGGCGGCGGCGGCTCGTAGCGGAGCAGCTCCTCGATGGCATTCGGGATGAGCGCGGGATTCTCGACCAGCTCACGGCGCTGGTCCGGATGCTCGGCCAGCACCTTGCCCGCCCAGCCGATGAGCCTGGTCGTGGTCTCGTTCCCGGCGCCCGCCACGACGAACGTGTAGGTCAGCACCTCGTCGCGGGTCAGCCGTCTGACAATGCCGTTCTCGTCCTCGAACTCGGCGTTCAACAGCTCGGTCATGAGGTCGTCGGACGGGTGCTCGGCCCGCCAGTCGATGTAATCGCCGAACATCTCGCCGTTCGCGAAGTGCGCCGACACTTCCATGGGCTCGCCCGGCTTCGTGCGCAGGTTCCGGTCGACGCGCTCGCGCACCGCCTCCTGATCGGGCTCCGGAATGCCGAGCAGCATGCTGATCACCCGCATCGGCATGGGAGCGCCGAGGTCGGCGACGAAGTCGAAGGTCCCGGCGCCGACGAGTGGGTCGAGACTGTGGGCGCAGAACTCCCGGATCCGCGGCTCGAGCGCAGCCACCCGCTTGGGCGTGAACACCCGCGACAGAAGCTTTCGGTGAATCGTGTGGATCGGCGGGTCCTCGAAGATCAGGGTTCCCGGCGGCATCTCGATCCCTGACTTGATCAGCTCGAGGATGCCACCCCGGCTCGAGGGGAACGTCCCCGGGTCCTTCAGTCCCCGCTCCACGTCGTCGTAGCGGCTGACGGCGTAGAAGTCGTGCACCTCGTTGTAATAGAGCGGTGCCTCTTCTCGAAGTCGCCGGTATACCGGGTACGGATCGGCGTTGATGGCGACGTCGTAGGGGTCGTAGTACAGGGCGGTCATCGCAGGAGCTCCAGGATCTGTGATGGTCCGAGCGGAAGGCGGGTGATCGTCACACCGAACGGCGACAGTGCGTCGGCGATTGCGTTGACGACCGCAGGCGGAGCGCCGATCGCCCCGCCTTCGCCGACGCCCTTGTAGCCGCCCGGACCTGGGCTGGGCGTCTCGATGTGGACGTACTCGATGTCGGGGATCTCGGGCGCTGTCGGCAGCAGGTAGTCCATGAACGTGCTCGCCACCGGGTTGCCGTCTGCGTCGTAGGCCAGCTCTTCGAACAGAACGCCCCCGATGCCCTGCACGACGCCGCCCGCGATTTGGCCCTCGACCACGGCGGGGTTGATCATCGGCCCGCAGTCCTCGCCGACGATGTAGCGCAGCAGTGTCACGCGGCCGGTCCGGATGTCGACCTCGCACGTGCACACGTGGGTGGCGTTGACCCAGATCGACCCGGTCTCCGCCGTGTACTTGGCCGTCGCCTCCAAACCTTCCGGAGCGGCGGCCGCGAGCTCGGCGAACGACACGCCCGTCGACGCCGTGCCGCGCACCGTCGCGCGGCTCCCCGCCAGCTCCACGTCCGTGCTGGCCGCGTCCAGGTGCTCGGCGGCGGCGGCGACGATCTGTTCTCGCAACAACGTCGCCGTCTGGCGCACGGCCCCGGCCATCATCGACGCGCTGCGGCTGCCGGCGACGCCGGCGCCGAAGGCCGTCACGTCGGTGTCGCCCTGGATGGCGGTGATGTCGTCGATGTCGGCCCCGAGGGCGTCGGCCGTCAGCTGCACGACTGTCGTCTCTAGGCTGTTCCCCGACGACCCGCCGCCGAGGAAGACGTCGATGCGACCCGAGGGGTCGACGCGGATCCGCGCCGACTCGGAGGCGTAGTACCCGTAGCCCGGCGTGGTCGGCTCGACGTAGCTCGAGATGCCGACGCCGAGGTACCGCCCTTCTTCTCTGGCCTGGGCCTGCGAGGAGCGGAAGCCCTCATAGTCGAGCGCGTCCAGCGTCGCTTCGAATGTCTCGAGCGGCGTGATGCTGTCGTACGTCATCCCGTTGGGGTTCTTGTACGGGAGGTCGTCGCTGCTGAGCATGTTGCGGCGCCGCAGCTCCGCGGGGTCCACGCCCATGGCGCGGGCCCCGATGTCGAGCAGCACCTCGCGGGCCAGCGACTCGAACTGCCACGGCCCGCGGTACGGGGCGCGACCTGCGGTATTCGTGTAGATCGCCTTGGCCGTGAACGTCGACTGCGGTATCCGGTAGGGGCCGGGAAAGATCATGCCGACGGCTGCCGCCGTCATCACCGGCCACGGCGTCGGGTACGCGCCGCAGTCCTGGACGGCATCGATGCGCACGGCCTGGAAGAGGCCGTCACCGTCGAACGCCATCGCCGCGTCGGCGCGTTCGTGGCGAGCGGCGCCCGCGGCGATGAGGTTCTCTTGGCGGTCTTCGACCCACTTCAGAGAGGCACCGACGTGTGGCGCGGCGAGCATGATCGCCATCTCGTCCCGCTGCACCATCACCTTCTGGCCGAAGCCTCCTCCGGTGTCGCCGGCCACGACCCTGATGCGCTCTTCGGGCATTCCGAGCAGCCGGGAGCAGAACAGGCGGACTTCGTGGGGGACCTGGGTGGAGGCGTAGATCGTGAGGTCGCCGGAGGGGTCGGAGGCGTCGACGACGAGCCCGCGCGGCTCCATCGGCACCGCCGCGTACCGCTGCTGCTCGATCGTCTCGTGCACCGTGAAGGTGGCCGACGCGAACACGTCGTCGATCGTCGGGGAGGGCCGACCGGCCAGTTCGCCGACGACGTTCGAGCCGTGGGGCTCGTGCACCAGCTCGGCGGCACCTTCCGCGTCGCGGTAGTCAACGACCGGGGGTAGTGGCTCGAAATCGACGTCGACGAGGTCCGCGGCATCTTCGGCGACGTAGCGGCTCTCGGCGACGACGAGGGCAACGGCGTCGCCGACGAAGCGGGCTTCCCCCTCGGCGAGCGGCGGCCGCGGTGTCTCCGGGCTGTCGGGTCCGATCGACGTGTGCCACTGCTCCTTCATTCCGGGATTGAGGTCCGCGGCCGTGAACACGAAGCGCACACCGGGCACCGCCAGGGCGGCGCTCGTGTCGATGCCGCGGATGGCGGCGCGCGCGAACGGGCTGCGCACGAAGCAGGCGTGCAGCATTCCGGGCAAGGAGATGTCGTCTGCGTAGGCGCCCTTCCCGGTGAGGAGGCGGGCGTCCTCAAGGCGCCGGACCCGGGCCCCCGAGTAGGACGTCGACGTGTCACCCATCGGCTTCGCCGGCATCGAGGACATCGAGGATCTGCGATGTCGACCTCACGCCGAACACGCCGGCTTCGTCGCTCATCACAGCCATGGAAACGCCGTGAGCGACGTCGTGCGAGTAGTAGGTGTGGCCGGTCAGCGCCACCCACTCGCCGATCGGGGCACGGCAGAGGTGGCCGGTGACGTCGGGGTTGATCGACGTCACGCGCCGCTTGTCGAGGCGCACACCCATCATGTTGACGAGGTCGAGCGGGGCCGCGGCGCGGGACGCGGCGCGAACCGGTTTACCGGCCACCACGGGCCTCGGCCTCGCTCATACGTTCACGGCCTCATGCCGCGGGGTGAACTCGACGTGCAGGTTGGTCAGGCCCCGGAACAGGTACGTCGGGAGGTACTCGTACTGCCTGTCCCCGGCGGGGCCGTGCGCCGCCTCGGAGATGCGGATATCCGACGTGCGGTCGAGCAGGCGGTTGATCGTGACCCGGCCCTCGGCGCGGGCCAAGGGCGCACCCGCGCACGTGTGGATCCCGAACCCGAAGCCCAGATGCTTCCGAGCATTGGCCCGGTCGATGTCGAAGTCGTAGGGGTTCTCGAAGAAGCGCGGGTCGCGGTTGGCGGCGCCGGGGAGCAACAGCACGCTTGCGCCCGCGGGGATGTCGACGCCTGCAAGCGTCGTGCGTCGACGGGCCATACGGAACTGACCTCGCAGCGGGCTCTCGATGCGCAGCGTCTCCTCGATGAAGTTGGGGATCAGGCTGCGATCGTCGCGAACGCGCTTCTGCAGGTCGGGACGGTCGCCGAGCATCTGTAGGGCGAACGACAGCAGACGGACGGTTGTCTCCTGCCCGGCGGCGAACAGATTGGCGGCGATGAGGGCGACGTCCTTGGCTTCGGGCGTCGATCCGTCGGGGTAGGTGGCGGTGGCCAGGCCGGTGAGCACGTCGCCGCGCGGATTCTTGCGCCTGTCCTCGACGTACTGCGTGAATTGGTCGTAGAGGAACTCGAGGGGGTTGTGCGAGGTCGGACCGCCGATGAGGTTTGTCAGGCGCGACTTGAACGCCCCGTGGTCGGACTCGGGAACCCCTTCGAGATCGGCGATGACGAGCAGCGTGAACGGGCTGGCGAACTCGCTGATGAACTCGCACTGTCCCTTGTCGAGGAGATCGTCGAGCTGGCGGTCGCACAGGCGCCACATGAACTCCTCGTTCTCGCTGAGGCGCTTGGGTGTGATCAGCCGCATGAGCAGTCCGCGGTGGGCGGTGTGCATCGGCGGGTCGAACGAAGGGAGCTGATCGCTGAACGGCAGCTCGTGGCGATGCTCGTCGATGACGTCGCTGACGTCGTCGCCCTCGAACGGCACCGAGAACTTAACGAAGGGACCGGCGATGGTGTTGCACGACGAGTAGGTGGTGGCGTCGTTGTAGACCGCCATCGCCTCCTCGTGGCCCGTCACCATGTACACGCCGTACTTCGGCTCCTGCCACACGGGATGCTGGGAGCGCAGCCAGTCGTAGTAGGCGAACGGGTCGTCCTGGATGGCGCGGTCCTTGAAGAAGTTGACCGTCTCGAACTCGGCCATGCCCGCCCGCTCCCTCGTCGACCTATTCGACAAATTGTGACGTCGACGTCAAAATCTAAGCATATGCCGCCGCCGACGCCCCGGGTCGTGGTCGTGGGCGCCGGTATCGGGGGCATCGCGACGGGCGTGAACCTGAAGCGCGCGGGCGTCGACACGTTCACGATCTTCGAGGCCTCGCTCGGCATCGGCGGCACGTGGTGGGACAACACCTACCCGGGTGCCGAGGTCGACGTGGGGTCGCACCTCTACTGCTTCTCGTTCAAGCCCCATCACTGGACGCGGACACACGCGCGGCAGCCGGAGCTCCAGAAGTACCTGGAGGAGACCGTCGACCAGTTCGGCCTGCGGCCTCACCTCCGCCTCGGGGTGACGGTCGAGTCGGCGGCGTGGGACGACGATCGAAACGTCTGGTCACTCACACTCGACGACGGGACAGTCGACGAGTGCAACGTCCTGATCAGCGCCGTGGGCTTCCTGAACGTCCCCCGCTATCCCGACTGGCCCGGCCTCGCCGACTTTCGGGGCCCCAAGTTTCACACCGCCCGGTGGGAGCACGAGCACGACCTGAGCGGCAAGGTCGTCGCCGTGGTCGGCACGGGGTCGTCGGCAACGCAGGTCGTGCCGGCGATTCAGCCCTTGGTCGAGCACCTCTATCTGTTCCAGCGGCAACCCGGCTGGGTGCTGCCGAAGGGGGAGCGTGACTTCACCGACGAAGAACGCGCCCTCCTCTCGGTGCGGTGGCGCGGCCTGCGTGAGCGTTGGCGCCAGCGGTGGATGCTGGAGAAGTCGCTGTGGAACGGCCACCTGTGGCGGCCCGGCACCACGGCCAACGCCGAACGCGAAGCCGTGTGCCGCCGCTACATCGATCGCGTGTTCAAGGACCGGCCCGACCTGCGCGATGCGGTGACGCCGACCTACCCGTATCCAGGAAAGCGGCCGGTCGTCGCCAGCACGTTCTATCCGGCGCTCAAGAAAGACAACGTGACGCTCGTCCCCAAGGCCGTCGCCTCCGTGACGCCGACGGGCATCGTGGACGTCGACGGCGTCGAGCGACCGGTCGACATCCTCGTGATGGCGACCGGCTTCCAGGCCGCTGATTATTTGACCCGCTTGCGCGTCGTCGGCCGCCGGGGCCGCACTCTCCAGGAGCAGTGGGCCGGCGAGCCCCGGGCCTACCTCGGCATCACCGTGCCCGAATTCCCGAACTTCTTCATGCTCTACGGCCCAGGCACCAACGGTGGCGAGCTGGTGATGACGCTCGAGAGCCAGGCCGAGTACGCGGTGCGCGCCGTGAAGCGCATGATGCGCACGGGGGCTACCGCCGTCGAGGTGCGTCCAATCTTCGAAGCGGCATGGTGGCGCTGGCTGCAGTCCCGGATGGAGGGCACGTCCTGGACGATGACCGACAACTACTTCAAGGGTCCGACCGGCAAGGTCGTGACCCAGTTTCCCTACA
>JAFASB010000120.1 GCA_019244985.1 Acidimicrobiia bacterium
GGGCTCTACCTCGTCTGGATGGCGCCGGCCGCCGCGCTCGGCGCGGTCCGCTTGGCGTCAGGGGCCAGCGCCGCCGTCCAGCCCACGGTTGAAGTGCTGCCCGCCGTCGCCGGCGTCGTTCTCGCGACTCCCGGTCTCTGGGGCGCGGGGGGTGCCCTCGAGCCCGTGACGTTCCCCGCCGCCTGGTCACGCGCCGGTGCCCAGGTCGACGACAGGCCGGGCCCGGTGCTTGCCCTGCCGTGGCACGAGTACCTGAACCTCGACTTCGCCTCCGACCGCCGCGTGCTGAACCCGGTCCCCGACTACTTCGGAGGTGACGTCCTGGCGTCGTCGAACCCGGAGTTCGCGGACTCGCCGCGGGCGCGCGAGCAGGGTGACCCCCGTGAGCCACATGTTCCGCCGCTCCTTGACCATCTCGACCACGCGAGCGACGCACTCCGGGATCTCGGCGTGCGGTGGGTGGTCGTGCTCCACGAGGTCGACTGGAAGAAGTACGCGGCGATCAACCAGGACGCAGGCCTCGAGCGCACGCTGTCGTCAGGGACCTTGGACCTCTATCGGGTCCGCGACTGGCGGGGCCCGGTGACCGACGACCGCGGGCGAAGCATCGGGGTGCATACGGTCGCGTCGCCTTGGTCGTCGGTCGCGCCGTCGGGCGCGGCTACGTGGGGCCGCCCTGCCGCGTCCGGCTGGCTGCGCGGCACCTCGGCGACCCACAGCACGCGCACCGGTCTGCTGCGGCTGCCCGCTGGCCGCGGGCCTGTCTGGTACTGGCCCGCGGCATTGACGCTCGTCGGCGACGCCGTCGTTCTCGGCGGTGTCACTTGGGTACTGGTGCGACGGCGGCGACGCCGACCCTTGCCCAATTGACAGCCGGTCCGTACAGTGGCTTCAGCTGCCAAATACGAACCGTCGGAGGGTTGCATTTTGCGCTGGGTACGCGTTTGTGTCGTCGGGGTCGTCACCGCCGGAATCGCCCTCACCCTGCTCGGGGGTGCCGCGTACGCCGCCCACGTCGTCGGCCAGACCACCGGCTACGGGGCCACGCAGGTGCTCGGCGACCAGTTCATCAGGCCCAAGAACGCGAGCAGCTCCACCTGGGGCGTGTGGCTGGGAGTGCTGATCGCCCTCCTCATCCTGGCCGGCACCGGCTTCTTCGGCTGGCGCCGCCTCCACACCGAGCAGCCGTAACCGCCCCTAGCCCCCCGCCTACGCTCTTGTTAGGCGCGGCGGACCGTGGTCCCGGCCGAGGTGTCCTCCACGACCCATCCGGCGGCGACCAGCTCGTCCCTGATGCGGTCGGCCGTCGCGAAGTCCTTCGCCGCTCTGGCTTCGTCGCGCTGAAGGACGAGGTCGGCGGTCGCGTCGTCGATGTCATCGGTCGCAACGCGCAGTTCCAAGCCCATGGCGCCGGCGATCTCCTTGGCCGCTGCCGCAGCGGTCCCCGCTCGCGCGCTCTCGCCCGCGTCCACCAATGCGTTGGCCCGCTTGACGGTGTCGAACAACAGGGCGGTGGCCCGCGGCGTTTGCAGGTCGTCGTCCATCAGTTCGCGGAACTGCGCGAGAACTCCCGCATCCGGCTCTGCCTGCGGAAGAGCGGCCGTGCGCCTCGCGAACGCGTCGAGACCCGCCAGGCTCTCCTCCGCACGGGCGATGGTGTCTCCCGTGACTTCAAGCGGCGAGCGGTAGTGCGACTGCAGCACGAGCAGCCGGTAGGCGCGGGCGTCGGCTCGCTCGAGGAGATCCGCGATGTTCGTGAAGTTGCCGAGCGACTTCGACATCTTCGTGCCCTCGACCTCGACCCAGCCGTTGTGGACCCACCGACGAGCGAACGTGTGGCCGGCGCCAAGGGCCTGGGCCCGCTCGTTCTCGTGGTGTGGAAAGGCCAGGTCCCGGCCACCGCCATGGAGGTCGAACCCGTCGCCGAGAAGGTCGAGGGACATCACGGTGCACTCGATGTGCCACCCGGGCCGCCCGTCCCCCCACGGCGAGGGCCACGTAGGTTCGCCCGGCTTGGCCTTCTTCCAGAGGGCGAAGTCGAACGGTGCCCTCTTGTCCTCGGGCTCGTCCAGCCGCTCACTGGCGCCTGCCTGCAGTGACTCAAGCGGCTGACGGGCAAGCAACCCGTAGCCGGGAAGCGTCTCGATCGAGAAGTAGACGCCATCGGACGTCTCGTAGGCGTGGCCACGCTCGATGAGCTCGGCGATGAAGTCGACCATCTTGTCGACGTACGCCGTGGCGTGGGGATCCGCGTCGGGACGTTTGATGCCGAGGGCATCGCTCGCCTCGTACCACGCCTTCTCGTAGGTCTGCGTCAGCTGCTCGAACGGGATGCCCCGCTCGTTGGCCCGGGCGATGATCTTGTCCTCGATGTCGGTGATGTTCGACACGAACGTGACCTCGAGGCCGGTCCATTCGAGGTAACGCCGCAGAACGTCGA
>JAFASB010000309.1 GCA_019244985.1 Acidimicrobiia bacterium
TCCTCAGCCGCATCGTGCAGGCGACCCAAGTCGACACGATCCTGCACACGTTCCTGATCGTCGACTCGACGCGCATGAGCGGCCGCGCGCTGCACGAGATCAACGTGATCGGCACGCTGAACCTGCTCGCCGCCGCAGGTGCCGCGGGGAGTCCCGTGCGCCAGGTCGTGGTCAAGTCGTCCACCCTCGTCTACGGCTCGTCATGGGAAGACCCGGTCTGGTTCCGCGAGGAGATGACGCGGACGCACTCGGCGAAGACACGCGTCGAGCGTTCACTCCTCGAGGCCGAGAGCTACCTGCACGACTTCGCCGAGGACAATCCCCACGTCGTCGTCACCCTGCTGCGGTTCTCGAACGTGCTGGGCACCGACATCGTCACTCCGACGAGCAAGGCCCTTCAGCTGCCGGCGGTTCCCTCCATCCTCGGCTTCGATCCCCTCGTGCAGTTCGTCGAGGAGGATGACGTGATCCGGTGCCTCGAGTTCGTCATGCGCGAACAGGTCCCGGGCATCTACAACGTCGCCGGCGACGGTCGCCTCCCTTGGAGCGAGGTGGCCGCGATCTGCGGCAAGCGCATGTGGCCACTCCCGCCGGTGCTGACGAACCTGGCGGCCGGTCCCCTCAGCCGGCTCGGTCTCGAACTCCCGCCTGAGATGCTCGATTTCATGCGCTACGGGCGGGGGGTCGACAACCGTCGCCTGAAGCGAGCGGGGTTCCAATACCGATACACCTCGGCGGGCGCCGTCGAGAGCTTCGCCCGGGCCAGCCGCCTACGGCGCACCGTCGGGGAAAGCCGCCCGGAGTACAAGTACGAGCGCGACGTCGAGAACTTCTTCCGCCGGTCACCGGCCGTCGTCAAGAACGAGTAGCGCCCTGGCCCTCGTCCGCACCGAAGTCGACGGCGGCGTCGGGGTCGTCACCCTCGACGACCCGGAACGCCGCAACGCACTCTCGCTCGACATGGTCGACGAGATCGTCGCCGCCTTCGACGGACTCGAGGCCGACGAGTCGATCGCCGCGGTCGTGGTCACCGGCGCGCCGCCGGCATTCTGCGCGGGCGCCGACCTCTCCCACCTCGGAAAGGCTGGCCAGTCCTCAGATGGGGGCGCCGGGTTGCGCTCGGTTTATGACGGGTTTCTGCGCGTCCAACGCTCGGTTTTGCCGACCATCGCCGCCGTCAACGGCGCTGCGGTCGGTGCGGGCGTGAACCTGGCGTTGGCGTGCGACGTCCGCATCGCGGGACGTTCGGCGAAGCTCGACACGCGCTTCCTTCAGCTCGGCCTCCACCCCGGTGGCGGCCACACGTGGATGATGACCAACGTGCTGGGGCCGCAGGGCGCAGCGGCGACCGTCCTGTTTGGTGACGTGCTGGACGGCGAGGCCGCTGAGCGCCACGGCCTCGCTTGGCGATGCGTCGACGACGACCGCCTGATCGACGAGGCGCGGGCCCTCGCAGCCAAAGCGGCGTCGGCGCCGCCTGCTCTCGTCCGTCGGGTCAAGCAGACGCTCGCCCAGATGCCCGACGTGGCCTCGTCGGACGAGGCGGTCTCCGTCGAGCTCGAAGCCCAGCTGTGGTCGATGCAACAGCCGGAGTTCGCCGAGCGGCTCCAGGCGCGACGACAGAAGTAGTTCTTCGCCAGAACGGCCTTCAGGAATGGAAGGCTTGCAGCCCTCCGGTGCCTGCCACATAGAGGACGCCGTCACCGGCAAGCGCCGGCGATCCATCGCCGCCGACAGATGCCGTCCAGACGGCATGGCCGCTCTTGAGGGCGAAGACGGTGTGGAGGCCGTTTTGCACATACGCCACGCCGTCGGCGCCGAGTGCGGCCGACGAGTCGTAGAAGCCGTTCGTGCCGTCTGCCCCCGACGCGTGGTACGACCAAGCGAGCGTCCCACCGGGCGCAACCGCGACGACCGTGCCGACGTCGTCGCCGGCAATCACGACCCCGTCCGGTTGCACCGCGGGCGTGGTCTCGAATGCCCCGTCCGCCGTGTAGCGCCACTCAAGTGCGCCGGTCGGACTGAACGCGTCGATGTCCGATGGGGTGTCGCCATTGACGCCAGCGGTCGCCACATAGATCGTTCCCCCTGGGCCGACGGCTGGCGCGTTGACGATCGCGGGTCCTGTGCTCGGCGCTTGCCAGCGCAGCTGACCGGTCGTGCTCAGGGCGTAGACGACGCCGCCGCCGCTGCCGGCGTACACGGTTGTCCCGTCCGCGCTGAGCGCCGGCGTGCCTCTGGCTCCTATTCCCCCGGGCGCCCCGCTGAACTGCCAGAGCACCTGGCCGTCGCTCGGGCGGAGGGCTTCGACGCGTGACATCGAGTCCTCCAGATACAGCGTCCCATCCGGGCCGATCGTCGGCGGGCCCGACGAGATCCCGCTGACCTTCCACTTCGTCGTGCCCGTCGGCGCGATGGCGACGAGGTCTCCGGCGTGGGGCCCGAAGTCGAACGGGACGTACACAGTCCCGTCGGGGGCAACGGCGGGGACGCTGCGGACGATGCCCTCCGTCGTGTCGGTCCATTCCCAGATCCGACTGCCGTCCGGCCTCAGCGCGTCGACAACGGAGCCGCAGCTGTCAGCAGCCGGACTCTGGCACTGCGGGTTCGTCGCTGATCCGCGCGCCACGTACACGGTGCCGTTGGCTCCCACGACCGGGGAGCTCCGTGCGGCCGTGTAGGCGTCGCCTGGCGCGTAGGACCATCGCACCTTGGCCGACGAAGGCCCGATGACGTCGGTCATCCCCGTGTGCTGCGCGGACCCGTGGAACATCGGCCAACTGGCTGACCTGACCGAGGGGTCCAGACCTGACCCAGGACCATCGGCGATTGCCGGACTCGGAGCGCCTTCGGCCGACGACGTCGCCGGGCCCGAAGTACCGCTGTGGCTCGTGCCCGACGCCGTTGTGGCATTCGTCGTCGTGGTCGTGAGCCCATCGGAGACGGTGCCCGGCGAGCCGTCCGTGTCCCCCGGTAGGAGCGCGGCGTCCCCGGGGACCGAGCCGTCGGCTGCGCCGCCGGTCGAGTGGAGGCCGACGTGCCTTCCGGCGTGTGTCGATCGGACCGCCACAGCCAGGACGGCGGCGAGGAGGACGAGGCCGGCGGCGATCGCCAACGCCCGCTTCATGGCCCCGTCGTCGAGCCAGGCGCGACGCCCGCGGGCGGTCTCCATGCCCATGCGATGGAGGTAATGCGCCGGTGTCAGCCGATTGATGCGGGATCGCGGGTGTCATTCCAAATATCCCACCCGCGGACGGTGACAGCCCTAGGCCCTACTCGATCCACTCCTTGAGGAGTTGCTCACCTCGCTGGGCCCACTCCTCGGAGGTCATCGCGTAGCGGACGTGGTCTTCCCACACGCCGTTGATCTCCAGATAGCGCTCGGCGACGCCCTCCTCGCGCAGGTCGAGCTTCTCGACCACCCGGCGGCTGTTGCGGTTGCGGGGGATGATCGCCACCTGGATCCGGTGGAGCTTGAGATCCTCGAAGGCGAAGCGGGCGACGACCACGAGCGCCTCGGGAACGTAGCCGTGGCCGGCGAAGTCCTCGCCGATCCAGTAGCCGATGTAGGCGTTCTGGAACGGCCCCCGCTGAAGTCCTGACAGGTTGATCTCGCCGGCGAACCGCGGTCCGACGAAGATCCCGAAGCCGTAGCCGCTGCCGAGCTGCCACTCACGCTGGCGGGCGCTGCACCTGGCACCGAAGGCGGCCGCGCTCCTCGTCGGGTCGGGCTGGCCCGGTGGCAGTCGCGGCTCCCACTTGAGCAGCCAGTCCGCCGACCCGTGGCGCACGCTGCGCCAAGCGTCGAAGTCGTCGACGCGCAGCGGCCGCAGGGTCACCCGTCGCCCGTGGAGCTGGCTGCCGGCTGCTCTCACGTTGCCATCCTTACCGCGTCGATGGTCGAGGGGTCCTCGAGCGAGGACAGATCGCCGGGATCCCGGCCAAGGACCGTCGCCCGGATGGCCCGGCGGAGCACCTTGGCGTTGCGCGTCTTGGGCAACGCAACCGTCGCCCGGACCGCCGACGGCCGGAAGGAGCTCCCCAGCTTGTCAGCGACCAGCTGAGCCAGCTCGGCTCGCAGCTCGTCGGTGAAGTCCACCGAGGCGTCCAGCACGACGAACGCCCACAACGCCTCGCCTTTGACCTCATCAGGCACGCCGATCGCCGCCGCCTCGACGACGTGGGGATGGGTGACGAGCACGCTCTCCACTTCGGCAGGACCGAGCCGTTTGCCTGCGACCTTGATCGTGTCGTCGCTGCGCCCGTGCAGGAACCAGTCGCCGTCCTGATCGATCGACGCCCAGTCGCCGTGGACCCAGACGTTCGGCCACCGTCTCCAATATGTCTCGAGGTATCGCTCGGGATCCTTGTAGAGCCCCCGTGTCATCCCCGGCCAGGGTGCCGTGCAGACGAGTTCGCCGACCTCGCCGCGCACCGGCTTGCCGTCGTCGTCGTAGACGTCGACGGCCATCCCCAGCGACGGACCCCCGAGCGACATGGGCTTGATCGGCCGGACCGGGTGCGGTGAAAGGAAGCAGGCGCCGACCTCGGTCCCGCCCGAGATGTTGATGACCGGGCACCGCCCGCCGCCGACGACCTCGAAGTACCACCGCCACGGGCCCTCGTTCCACGGCTCGCCCGTGGACCCCAGCAGACGCAGCGACGACAGGTCGCGCGCCTTCACCGGCTCGTCACCGTGGGGCATCAATGCCCGTACGAGCGTCGGGCTGATGCCCAGGACCGTGACCCGGTGACGCTCGATGAAGCTCCACAGCCGGTCGGGCGTGGGGTAGTCGGGGACGCCTTCGTACAACGCGAGGGTGCCGCCGTTCACCAGTGCCGCCGTCACCTCCCACGGACCCATGATCCAACCCATGTCGGTGAACCAGAAGAGGGTGTCTTCGCTCCCGACGTCGGTCTGGAAGGCGCCCTCTTCCGCAACCTTCACGGTCCACCCGCCGTGGACCTGCACGGCGCCCTTGGGCCGCCCTGTCGTGCCCGACGTGTAGGCGATGAACA
>JAFASB010000386.1 GCA_019244985.1 Acidimicrobiia bacterium
CCGTCATCGTCGGGGCGTTGGGATCGGCCGCCTTCCACGCATTGAACGCCGCCTGCACAACCGACGCCGCACCACTTACAACCGAGCCCGCGGGATTGAGGTGCACAGTCGTCGCACCCGACACCCGGTTGCCCGCGAGGGTGTAGGCGTTCGTGCCGGCCCCCGGAGCCGTACACGTGGCGCCGACACGCCGACGGGCGGGCGCCCGCAGGGCGTCCTGCTGCGCCTGCGGCGACGCGTCGTCGTCAGTAGCCGTTGTCACCCTCACGTCCACGAGCGTCGCTGTGCCGCCCGTCGCCCGGGTCGACGCCGTGGGCCGCCAGCTCGACGTGGTGACCCCGTCGAGGCGGCTCGAGAGAACGGTGGTTGCGATGGCCGAAACGGCGAGCGCGCCAATGAGGTAGCGAGATCGGGATTTCACAGGGGCCGTCCTTTACTACGGGGCCGAAGTGCGCAGGCATGGTAGCTCGCCCCCGAGAAGGGGTGAGACCACCATTGCCGCGCCCTCGGTAGTCGTGCGCACTATGGTCCAGCGCTGGCGGATCAAGGAGAGGTGGGAAATGCGGAGAGCAGTTCTCTGTGTAGTGGTCGCGGTCTTCAGTTTGGGAGTGGCCGCGTGCGGAAGCGGCAGCAGCAGTTCGAGCGCGGCGACCCGCACCGTTCAGGTCGACGGGTCGACCGACAAGTACAACGGGGACTTCCTCGCGTACTTCCCGAACGAGGTCACCGTGCGCCCCGGCGACACCGTGAGCTTCCACGAGAACTGGACCGGTGAGCCCCACACGGTCACCTTGGGAACGCTCGTCGAGCAGGACCTCGCAGCGGCCAAGGCCAACCCGAACGCCGCCCAGCCTCCGATCAACCTGCCGAGCCTGTTCACCCAGCCGGGCCCCAAGGGCGAAGACTTCGCGCAGAACGCGGCGCAGCCCTGCTTCCTCAGCTCGGGTCAGCCGCCGGCCGACGAGAACACGCCGTGCTCGAAGACCCAGCAAACCCAGCCCGCCTTCGACGGCACGCAGCCGTACTACAACAGCGGCTTCCTGGCTGAGGACGCCACGTACTCGATCAAGCTGTCGCCGAACATCAAGCCGGGGACGTACCACTACTACTGCAACCTGCACGGCCCGGATATGTCCGGCTCGATCGTGGTCAAGGCCAAGGACGCGTCCATCCCGTCGCAGGCCGACGTCGACAAGACCGGCACCACCCAGAAGAACGACATCGTGAACAAGCTGCTCCCGGCCTACAACGGCGCCAAGAGCGGCCAGTTCCCGATCCCCAACGTCAAGAACGTCGCCGGCTACGGGTCGCCCGACGTCCAGACCGCGGGGATCAACGAACTCATCCCGGCGACCATCCAGGCCAAGGTCGGCCAGCCCGTCAGCTGGACGGTCGTCGGTCCCCACACGCTCAGCTTCGGCAAGGCGCCGATCGAGCCCGGGAAGTACTACAGCAAGGCACCGGACGGCTCCTGGCACCTGAACCCCGCCGCATTCGCACCCAGCGGGTTCCCACCGGCACCCGAGCAGAACCAGAACACACCGCCCAACGCGCCGATCACGGTGACCCCGCTCAACGGGGGGAGTTATGACGGCACGTCCTACAAGTCGACAGGCGTGCTCCAGAGCTTCCCGCCGGCGCTGATCGCCCCCTCGATCACGTTCACCAAGGCCGGTACGTACACCTACGTGTGCCTGATCCACCCCAAGATGGGGGGCGTGGTCCAGGTCAGCTGAGCACGGAGGATTCTGCCCCGCTACGCTCTCCGGCGGGAGTAGTACCGATCGATTGAGACAGCAAGACCGGTTCCCTTGTGGACCGGTCTTGTTGTTTCCAGAACCGGGCCGTGCACGCGGCCCGACTAAGGGCCGAGGGCTGGTTTCCCGAGGACTGACGTTCCTATGTCGGTTCCGCCTTCGAACAGGCTGGCTCCAGGCCCTGGGAAAGGACCCCCTCCTCCTCGCCGGGGGGTCTTTTCCTTTTCTGGGCCCTTTTTGGGGCCTCGCTCAGTCCCGCCAGCGGAGGATGGCGCCGACGCCGCCCGTCGGCCCGCCCGCACCCGGGATCATCCGAATCCCGGCGCCCGTGCCGAGGGCAGCCCGGATGGCGACGTCGACGAGCGGCCCGGCCTTGGCGCCGTCCAGGCCCAGGTCGGTGAGGTCGGTCGATCGCTCCGAGACCGGGATCGCCTCGGTCCCGAACCACGCCGTGCGGGCGTCGTCGGGGTCGGCGTGCACGAGCAGCACCTCGACCTGGGCGCGGGTGAGGGCGGCGAGCGTGTCGGCCGGGCCGTCGACGGCGCGGTCGGCCTGACCCCGCTCCTCGCGGAACTTGGCCAGCAGGTCCTTGGTATCGACGGCGACCGCCGTGGCGACCAGCCTCGTGACCTCCTCGGCGACGGCGTCGACCGACCCGTCGGCCGTCCGGGTAGCGGAGATGTCGCCGATCAGATCGAGGACGCGGGCCGGCAGAGCGTGCTTGACCAGTTCGACGGCGCGTACGTCGCCGCCGAGGGCGATCAGCCGCGGCTGTTCCTTGTCGACCAGTTCGACGAGGGCGTCGGCCACGTCAGAGGCGTTGGCCTCCCACACGTTCTCGGCGCGCCGCTGGTACCGGCTCTGCGACCAACCGCCGGGCTTGGCCTTGTGGATGGGGTCGCCGCCGCCGCCGGCCTCCATGTGCGCGTCGCCGCCGTCGGGGTGGAAGACGAACAGATCGCCGCCCTTGCGGTCGACGAGAGCGACGACGTGGGGCACCTGCGACTGCCGCCACTCGAGCAGCGGCCCGATCATCGGGAGGTCGCCCCACCGCCCGACATCGCGTGTCGGCGGGTCGGGCTCGTGCGACACGTGGAGGAGGCCGCCGGCGTTGGCGATCACCACCAGGCACTCCCCCTCGAGGTGCGCGTCAGGGACGAGCGGCTCGACGGCGTCGAGGATCCCGTCATCGACGCCCTGCGAGCTCAGCTCGCGGCGCAGGTCCTTCCACCGCAGCTCAGAGCGCTGGGCGGCGTTCTCGATGGCCGCTTCGGTCGCCAGGTAGACGGTGAGGAAGGGACCGTCGCCCAGGACGATGTCGAGCAGGTCGGGCGCCGAGATCGCGCCGGGGGGTGTCACACCGGTGTGCTCCATACCGAGGAACCTTCCCGGTGTGGCCGCTCGCTACTCGGCGCCCTTGGCCGTCTCCATCTGGGCGGACACGTCGAGCACCCGCGCCACGTACTCCCAGGAGTGGTTGTAGTTCCACAGCGCCGTGGGCAGGGTGGCGCGGTCGCCCGCCCCGTTGGCGCACAGGAGCTTGCCGGCGGTGGCGATGGCGTCGGCGGGGTCGTGCACATCGGTGCGGCCGTCGCCGTCGCCGTCGGTGGCGTAGGCCTTCCAGGTCCCCGGTAGGAACTGCATGGGGCCGACGGCGCCCGCCTTGGAGCGCACGGCGTCACGACCGTGCTGGGTTTCGACCTCGCCGACGGCGGCGATGACCGTCCAGGACAGGCCCGGGCAGGCGTCGGCCGCGCGCCGGTACATGCCCGGGTACGACCTCGGATCGACCGCCGCCCTGTGGTGGGTCGGCGGGGTGAGGGCGGAGATCAGCGAGGCCGATTCGGTCGGGAAGCTGACGGCGATGGAGACGACCACCGCGCCGCCGGCCGCGACGAAGAAGCGCAGCGCCCTCGCGCTACGTCGCCTGTGGTCCTGCCCGCGGGACAGGACCGCACTCCGGTACTGCCGCCCGCTCAACACCACTACGCAAGCAGACTGTGGATATCTACGGCAAACCAGTGGACGGCGGGTGGACTGTCGGTGGACGAGCTGGGGATGCCGGGCGCCGTCGCCGGCCGGTTATCGTCGCCCCCAGATGGGCCTGGATTGGGAGCCGCGCGCCGTAGCGCCTGAGCTCGCTTCGGCCTACCGGCGCGACGGTTTTTGGACCGACGAGAGCCTCGGTGCTCTGCTCGCCGGCCGCCTCGCTGCCCGCCGCGGGCAGTCGTTCAAGTTCCGCTCGGACGTGCACCCGTGGACGGGAACCTTCGGAGACGTCCTCGACGGGAGCCGGAGGGTCGCCGCCGGCCTGGCCAGGGCCGGAATCGGTGCCGGCGACGTCGTCGCCTTCCAGCTCCCCAACTGGGTCGAGGCTGCCCTGCTGTTCTACGGCGCCAGCCTGCTCGGCGCCGTCGTCGTGCCGATCGTGCACTTCTACGGGCCCAAGGAGGTGCGGTACGTCCTCGACCGCTCCGGTGCCCGGCTGCTCGTTACCGCCGACAGCTTCAGGGGCATCGACTATCTGTCGATGCTCGAGGGCTTGGTCGACGATCTCGGGGCGCTCGAACACGTCTACGTCGTCGGCGACGCTCGGTCGCGTTGGCGTCCCTTCGCCGATCTGATCGACGGCGACGATCGCGTCGACGAGGCGACCGCGGTCGATCCCGCATCCGCAGCGCTGGTTGCCTGGACGTCAGGGACAACGTCGAACCCCAAGGGCGTGGTCCACTCCCAGCGGACGTTCGCGGCCGAGGCCCGCCAGCTCTCCGCCGCCCGGTCGGGTCCGCCGAACCTCATGGGCGCGCCGGTCGGCCACGGCATCGGGCTGCTCGGCGGCTTGATCGTGCCGGTTCTCGACGGCTCCCCCACCCAGATGATCGATACGTGGGAACCCGGCGTGGTGCTGGCCGCCATGTTGGAGGACAAGGTGTCGGCTGCCACTGGCGCCACCTTCTTCCTCACCAGTCTCCTCGACCATCCCGACTTCGCGCCCGAGCACGCCGACCTGATGCCGGTGGCATCGATGGGCGGCGCCCCGGTGCCAAGGGCGGTCGCCGAGCGCATCGTCGACCTCGGCATGTCGATGATCCGGATGTACGGGTCGACCGAGCACCCGTCGACGACGGGAAGCCAGGCCAGTGTCGACCCACCGGAGAAGGGTCTGTACACCGACGGGCGGCCGCTGGCCGGCGTCGACATCCGGCTCGTCGACGAGGACGGCAACGACGCCGCCGAGAGCGGGGCGCCAGGCGAGATCTGGAGCCGCGGGCCCGACCTGTTCGAGGGCTACACGGATCCGGCCCTGACGTCGGCCGCGATCTCCGACGACGGCTGGTACCTCACCGGCGACATCGGCGTGCTCGACGCCGACGGGTACCTCACGATCACCGACCGCAAGAAGGACATCATCATCCGCGGCGGAGAGAACGTGAGCGCCGCCGAAGTCGAGGAGCTGCTGCTGCGGATGCCGGGCGTGGCCGAGGTCGCGGTCGTCGCCGCGCCCGACCAACGGCTCGGCGAGCACGCCTGTGCCTTCGTCCGGGTGCTCCCCGGGGTCGACCCGGCCCCGGACCTGGACGGCGTTCGCACCCACCTGGGCAAGGCCGGTCTGGCACGCCAGAAGTGGCCCGAGGAGCTCCGGGAGGTCGCCGACTTCCCGCGTACGGCGTCCGGCAAGATCCAGAAATTCGCGCTGCGGGCGCAGCTGCGGGGAGAATCGTGAGGCAATGACGACCGAAGTCGATCCGTTCCAGAGGTTCGAGGAGTTCCAAGCGGGGGGCGTGCGCGACCCGTACCCCGAGTGGGCCGAGATGCGGGCACGTGCGCCGGTGCACAGCGTCGATCTGCGGGTCGAGTACGACCTCGACGACTCGATCGAGATCGACCTGCCGCCGGCCTATGTCGTGCTCAGCTACGACGGCGTCACGCAGGTGCTGCGGGATCCCGGATCGTTCTCGTCGAAGTTCTACGCCGACACCATGGGCGCGGTGATGGGCCACTCCATCCTCGAGATGGACGAGCCCGAGCATCACCACTACCGGGGCCTCATCCAGCAGGCGTTCACCAAGAAGGCCCTCGACCGGTGGCAGAACGAGCTGGTGCGGCCGATGGTCGAGTCGATCGTCGACGAGATCGCGGCCCGAGGGCACGGCGACCTGGTGCGGGAGCTGACGTTCCCGTTCCCCGTGCGGGTGATCGCCGGCATGCTCGGTCTGCCCGCGGAGGACCTGCCCCAGTTCCACCGTTGGGCGGTCGAGCTCATCAGCGTCGGCTTCGACTTCGAACTCGGTGTCGCCGCGTCGGAGAAGCTGCGGGACTACTTCGCGTCGGTGCTCGCCCCGCGCCGGGCAAAGGCGCATGGCGACCTGATCTCGGTGCTCGCCCACGCTTCTCTCGACGGCC
>JAFASB010000469.1 GCA_019244985.1 Acidimicrobiia bacterium
GTCCTCGATCCAGTAGTCGGGGACGGGGTCGACGCCGTGCTTGGAGAAGATTGCATCGATCGCGGCAAGGTCGTCGTCGGAGATCGTGAATTCGACAGCGCCCACGTTGTCCTCGACCTCGGCGGTGTTGCGGCAACCGACGAGCGACGTGCTGACAGCCGGATGGGAGATCGCCCAGCGCAGCGCGAGCTGGGGGAGGCTGCGGCCGTACTTGGCGGCAACCTCCTGCAGCTCGTCAACGACTTCGAGGTTGCGGGGAAAGGCCTCAGCGCCGAACAGAGCGTCGAACAGGCGCATGCCCGCCATGCTGCCGCCGGCCCGGGACCGCCAGTCGTCCTTGGCGAACGTCGTCTCGGGGGTGAACGTCCCAGTGAGCAGGCCGAAGGCCAGCGAGCCGTAGGCCATGACGCCGATGCCGTTCTCCTGGCAGTAGGGCCAGATCTCGCGCTGCATGCGCCGGTCGAACATGTGCCAGCCGTACTGCACGATGTCGACCCGCCGGACCTTCATGCAGGCCTCGATCTCCTCCTTCTTGAAGTTGGAGAGCCCGACGAAGCGCACCTTGCCGTCCTTCACCAGGTCGTCGAGCGCCCCCATCGTCTCCTCGAAGGGCACGTTGCGGTCCGGCCAGTGCACGAGGTAGGCGTCGACGTAGTCAGTGCCCAGGTTCTTGAGTGTCTGGTCGATGGTGGTGACCACGCGCTCGCGACTGCTGTCCCGCAGGTTCGGCTTGTCGCGGTAGTTCATGCCGAACTTGCTGACGACGATCGCTTCGTCCCGCCGGCTGCCGAGGGCCTCGCCGAGCGCCCGCTCGGAGTTCCCCATGCCGTAGCCCTCGGCCGTGTCGAAGCAGTTGATGCCGAGGTCGAGCGCCCGCCTGATCGCCCGCGGGAACTCGGTGGCCTCGATGCTTCCGTAGCCGCCGCCGATCTCCCAGCAGCCGAACCCGATGGCCGACACCTCGAGGCCGGTCCGCCCGAACGGCCGGTACTCCATCGTGGGCCCTCCTCTGTGCGCTGAGGGGCCAACCGTAGCCGGTTTTGACGCCGACGTCAGTTTCGGAAAATCGACCTCAGCTGGGGAGGCAGGCGGTGACCCCGCCGTCGATGGGGATGATCGCCCCGGTGATGTAGGAGGAGCGGTCGGACGCCAGGAATGACGCCAGCTCGGCTACTTCCTCGGGTTGCCCGCCGCGCTTCAGCGCCGACCCGCCGACGAGTGCCGGGAACCGTTCGGCGGCGCCTTTTCCGCCCGACATCGGGGTCTCGATGAAGCCCGGGCAGATGGCATTGGCCCGGATGCACTGCTCGCCGTACTCGACGGCTGCCGCCTTGGTGAGGGCGATGACGCCGGCCTTGGCCATCGAATAGGCGCTGGTCGGCATGCGGGACCCGTTCAGGCCGCCGATCGACGACCAGTTGACGATGGCGCCGCCACCGCTCTGGAGCATCGTTCGGATCCCGTGTTTGGTGCCGAGCATGACGCCTTTGAGGTCGACCGCGAGGGTCCGGTCGTAGTCGTCGAGGGTGAGGTCGGCGAGCGCGGCCGCGCTGGCGATGCCGGCGACGTTGAGCACCGCGTCGACCTTGCCGAATGCGTCGACCGCCGCCGCGAACATGGCGATCACGCTGTCTTCAGACGTCACATCGACGTGGAACGGGACGCAGGCGTCGCCCAGCTCTTTGGCTGTTTGCTCTTGCGCGCCGCTGACGTCGGCGGCGAGGACCTTGGCGCCCTCACGCACGAACACTTCGCTCGCGGCTTTCGCCATCCCGGATCCGGCGCCGGTGATGACCGCGATCTTGCCGTCTAGCTCTCCCATGAAATCTCCTTATCGAGCGACCCACCCGCGCGGGAGCGGGAGGGGCAGATCCGTGTACGTGACGATGCCGGGTGGCGCGGCGACAACGGCGGGGATGGCGTTCAGGGCAGGGACGGCCGTCATCACGTGGCCGATCACCATGAACTCCTCCATCGTCGTGGCCTGGAAATCGGCCGGCGGCAGAAACCCAACGGTGACGTTGATCGTGGGCATGCCCGCCACCTCGATGGTGTGGCCCATGCCGACCTGCCAGTCGGGGTCGAGGGTCGGGCCCTTGCGCCAGCGCACCGACAGCTCGACGACCGTCCGGTCGCCGACCCAACCCTGCCAGCTGGCGAAGATTCCGGCGACGCAGCCTTTGTCGATCTTCCAGAACCCCAAGTCGAGGTCTTCGGTCGTCTGCGCGTACTCGGCTTCGCAGCGGACGTCGTCGAACTCGACGCCCAGGGCATCGCCGATCATTCGCACCGCCTCGCCGAACACCTCGGTGCCCTTGGCAGTCATCGCCTGCAACCCCGGTTCATCGATGGGGTGGCCGAAGCCGGCGGCGATCTCGGTGTCCGGCGACTCGTAGGCGGTCGTGTCGGCCTCCTCGCGGACCGTCACCTTGTCGACTCGGTCGCACGCGCCAGCCGCCACGATGGCCAGGAGCTCGACGAAGCCGGGGCTGATGCCCGAGCCGAACATGGTCGACCCGCCGCGCTCGCACGCGTCTGCGATGCGGTCGCGGTCAGGGCCCAGTGTGTGGCCGGTCATGAAGGCCGCGGTACTGACGACATTCACGCCCGCCTCGAGGATGCGCACCAGCTCGTCGACGTCGCGCCACATGGGGTTGTAGACGACGCAGTCGGGCTTCAGGGCCAGCAGGGCGTCGACGTCATTGGTCGCGGCGATACCGACGGGGTCAATGCTGCACAGCTCGCCAACGTCGACGCCGACCTTCTGTGGCGACCACGCGTAGCAGCCGACCAGTTCGAGGTCGGGACGCTTCACCACACCCTCGACCGACCGCTTGCCCACGTTCCCTGTGGTCCATTGCACAACGCGGAGGGTCATGAGACCGGCGTGAACTCGAGATGCAACTTGGTCAGGCCACGCAGGATCCACGTCTTCTCGTAGGCGAACGTTCGGTCGCCCGGCGGCCCGTGGTGCTCCTCGGACAGGCGGATGTCGCGGGTCCGGTCGAGGATGCGCTCGAGGCTGACGCGGCCTTCGGCCCGCGCCAGCGGACCGCCGGGACAGGAATGCACGCCGCGGCCGAAGGCGATGTGGTTCAGGGCGTTCTCCCGGTCGATCTTGAAGTCGTGGGGACACTCGAACCGGCGAGGGTCGCGGTTGGCCGCGCCGTTGAGCATCATGACCGGCGTTCCAGCCTTGATCTCGACGTCGCCGACGGTCGTGGTGCGCTTGGCGAGACGGAAGTCGGCCTTCACGGGGCTCTCGATACGCAGCGCCTCTTCGATGAAGTTGGGGATGCGCTCCTTGTGCTCGCGCAGCTCGTCTTGGAGGTCGGGGTGTTCGGCCAGGTGCTTGAGCGCGGCTGCGAGCAGGCGGGCGGTGGTCTCTTGGCCGGCCGCGAAAAGGAACGTTGCCGTGCGCACCACCGCCGTGACGGGCGGTGTCGTGCCGTCGGGATAGTCAGCGACCGCGAGCTGCGTGAGGACGTCCTGGCGTGGCTCATGTCGCCGGTCCTCGATGTACCGGGCAAACCAGTCGTCGAGCCCTGCGAGGGCGTTCTCGCCCTGCTCGTGCTCGTCGCCCGCGCCGACCCGCCCTGGCTTTCTGCTCATGCCGAAGAACTGACGGAAGGTGTCGTGATCCGACTCGGGAACGCCGAGAAGGTCGGCGACGACCAGCATGGCGAATGGCTGCGCGTAGGCGGAGATGAACTCGCACCGGCCGTCGGCGACGAACGTGTCGACCTGCTCGTCCGCGAGCCGCCACATGAACGCCTCGTTCTCCTTCAACCGCTTCGGTGTGATCAGGCGCATGAGCAGCGCCCGCTCCCGCGTGTGATCGGGCGGGTCCATCGTCACCATGTGCTCGTGCATCGGGAGTTGGTCGCGATACCGGGCGACGATCTCGCTGACGTCGTCACCCTCGAGGGGCACCGGGAACACCGCGAACGGGCCCACCACCGAGTTGCACGACGAAAAGCTGTCTGTGTCCCGGTAGACGTCGTGGAGCTCCTCGTAGCCGGTCACTGCGACCACGCCGAGATGGGGGAGCGCCAGCACCGGGCACTGGGAGCGCAGCTCGTCGAAGTAGGGGTACGGGTCCTCGACCAGCGACTCGTCGTTGAAGAAGTCGATCGTCGTCCAGTCGCCCACGCGGCCCCCTTCTGAGAACAGCACTCTACGTACTAGAGAATGTCGTTTCAACACGCAGGGATCGACGGCGCACGTGTAGAACGACGTTCTACGACGCCGCCGGCAGGCGGCCCGCCGGGGAGGCCGTCCATGCGCGTCCGAGTCGTCGCCGTCGCCACCGCGGCGCTCGTCGCCTGCGTCCTGCCTCTAGCTCGGGCCTCGAGCCCTCAGCCGGCGAGCGCACCGACCGATCCTGTGCTCGGGCCGCTCGTGTCCGGCGAGACCTCCTACGTCAACGGGGCGCTCGTGTGGACTGACTACGCGTACGACGACCGGGGCGCCAACACGACCGCCGGCGGCGAGGGCGCGGCCACGTACTCGTCGACGCCGCCGAACGCCGCCGACCTCATCCAGCTCCAGCTGGCGCCGGCGACGAACGGCACGAAGGTCACCGCCGTCCTCGAAACCCTGGTCGATCCCTCCTTGCCGCTTCTCGGGGTGGGCTTCGACACCGACGGCAACAGCGCGACGGGGGCACCGGGGATTCCCGGTGGGTCGTGGAAGGCGAAGGGCCCGCTCGGGCTCGACAGGTTCCTGGTCGCGGACAACAGCGGCGGGATCTTGTACGCATGGAACGGCACCGGGTGGTATCCGTTGGCCTCCTTCCCGACGACAATCGATCCCGTCGCAAACACGATGACGACGACGATTCCCTCGAGCGTCCTGCCTGTCATCGGCGATGCGCCGTGGAAGGTGACCGGCGTCCTCGGCGTTACTCCCTCCTCCTGGATGATGGGCGGGCCGGTCTACGACCTGGCGTT
>JAFASB010000383.1 GCA_019244985.1 Acidimicrobiia bacterium
GCCCTGCTAGGCAGGGTCTTGGGATGGAGGAGACCAGTGAGGACCGACTGCCTTGGGGTCGTTGCGGTTGACACGTCAAACTCGTCGGCATCGAGCAGCGGAGCCGTGGGGAGCAGGAGGCGAGCATGGCAGGGTCCGCAGCGGCGATGGGAGAACTACGCCTCACCGTCTCGGAGAGCGATGGCGTCTGGGTCGTCGAGGTGTATGGCGAACTCGATATGCACACCTCACCTGACCTACGTGACCAGCTTGTTGCCCTGATCGACTCGGGAGCCAACGACATTGTGCTGGACCTGTCGGGCCTGGAGTTCATCGACTCAACAGGGCTGGGTGTCCTCGTCGGGATCCTGAAGCGCCTCGTCACGCGGGACGGCAGGCTCGTCCTTCGGTCGCCGCGCCCGGCTGCGCGGAGGGTCTTTGAGATCACCGGGCTCGATCTGGTTTTCGACATCGTCGACTAGAACGGCCCGGTGGCCCACCGCGTCGTGATCATCGACGACGTGGCCGACATCAGGTTCCTGATCGGTGCCTATCTCAAGCCGAGGGGCTTTGACGTCGTCGCCGAGGCAGCGAGCCCCGTCGACGGACTGGCGCTGGCCATCGAGCAGGAAGTCGACGCCGTGGTCATGGACCTGTCGATCCCCGGCCACGACTCCATCGCCGCCATCAGGACTCTCCGAGAGACGCTGCCGTCGGTGCGCATCCTCGCCGTGTCGGCGACTGTTCCTGAGAACGACGCTGCCAGGGCTGCCCTCGACGCTGGTGCCGATGCCTTCTTCGACAAGGCGGCTGGCTTCGACCAACTTGGCCAAGCCGTCGTCGAGCTACTGCGATGACGGGGCGTGACTCCTGCAGCCCGGTCCTGAGGCTCAGGCTGCTACCGCCCTCGCCACGGCCAGGACAATGAGCCCTGCGTCGCCGCCCTTGCGAACGCACTCCACACCTTGAGGCAGGGCCCGTCGGGCTTCCAGCACCACATCGGCGACCGCAGAGTGCAAGACGATCTTGGTGCGCGGCGCCACACGCTGAATCTCCAGGGCTGCATCGAGCCCGGTCATGACCGGCATCATGTGGTCGAGCACGACAACATCGGGATCCAGGGCGGTCACAACCTCAACGGCGTCTCGGCCGTTGCCTGCTTCGCCGATGACGCTGTAGCCGCCTTGTAGTTCCAGTTGGTTGCGCAACAGCCAGCGCATGTCTGCAACGTCATCAGCAAGCACAACCGTCGTCGGCACCCCAGCCTCCATGACACTCGCCTGCGGGCTCGACAATGCCACTCATTCGGCTGCAACGGAAGACCATTTGCGCGTCAACGTCACAAGGACAGAGGCGCCGGCTTGGGTTAAGGGCGGCGCCGCCAGCAGCCGGGCTCCCTGTTTGCCCAGCACAGAGAGCGGCGTGCGATGGTCGGGATGGAGACCGGGCTTACTCGTTGCTTGTCGACGCCCACTGCGGCTCTGGTGATGTCGTCCGTTGTCAGCGACGACCGCGACCAAGAGGACTGACGGTCTCGCCCAGAACACACGGCAGTGGGACCGTTCTTGATGGTCGACATCCGCTCTGCTGCCTGGGTTCTAACGGCCGACGCGGACAGAAGACCGCGCCGCCAGCGTCGTCGTTCGGCATGTGCTGGTTTGCCGGCAGCGCCCTGATGGGCTCCCTCTACGGACTGTCGATCACCGCTGCTGCCATTTTCTCCCTCGTCGCACAGCTCGCCGCCCTGCCGGTCTTCGCCGTCACTGCTTCGCGACGGCGCCAGTCGTCACGACCGCGCCGAGCGGGAACGTCAGCGGTCGATCGGTTGCCACACGACGTCGTGGGTGGCGAACGCCGGCGGCCAGACCACCTTCTCGACGTTGGGCGCCACCCATTCCCAGATGACGCCGGCGGCGTTGCGGTTGTTGCCTGCGTCGGCGGCACCGGCGGGGGCGATGTCGAGGCCGCCGCCATTAGCGAGCGTGCCGATCGGGAGCTTGACGGCCTGCGCGGCGGCGGCGACCGCCGCGGTCGTCGCCGTGCCCGCCTTCGGCAGCACGTGCACGAACAGGGCGTAGGCATTGGAGAAGCCGGACAGCGCGTGCGACGTCATGGCCTGGTGATACCGCTTTTGGTACTGCGCCGAGACCCACGCCAGGGCCGTACGACCTTCACGGCTCAGGGCGTCGGGGCGCACGGCAGCAGCGTCGGGCTTGTCGGAGGCGAAGACGCCCACCGCCACGTCGCCCAGGCGCTGACCGAAGGCGGGCATGCAGTACGAGCTCGACGTCCCCAGGTTCACGAGGAGCGGCACGTGGCCGGCCGCCAGGGCTTGCCGCAGGGCTGTGCCGTCGTCGATGTACGCGGAGACATACAGCGCATCGGGGTGCACAGCGGCGATGCGGGCCGCCAAGGCCGTGAAATCGGTGCCTGTCTCGACGTAGGGGAACGACCCCACCAGCTGCTGGCCGGTGGCGTTTACCTCGGACGCGGCGCCGGCCTGGACGGCACGGCCATAGGGATCGTCAACGTACGCGACCGCCCACCGCAATGGGCCGCCGGTCGGCAGATGCGGCGCGAGGCCGTCGCGGACAAAGTCGACCGCCGACTTGCCCAGCTCGCCGCCCATCGGGGCCATGCGAATGAAGTCCGTACCGGCGGCCACCGGACCGTCGGTCTCGTAGCTGTCGGTGGCATAGGGATTGCCGGGCGCGGGCGTGCTGTCCCAGCCGACGTAGCCGACGGCGCCGGTCTCCCACACCAGCATGTGCCGGCGGGTGGCCTCCTCGGCCGCTACGGCCGAGTACGTGCTCCCGTGGGTGCCCACAACGACCGACACACGGGCGCGCTGGAGGCCAGCCATGGCGTCGGGCACGCCTTCGGGTCGGGACATGTCGGCCGTGACCAGCTCGAGCTTGTGCCTATCGACGCCGCCGTGGGCATTCGCCCAGGTGGCCGCGAGCTCGGCTCCCCGCTTCTCCTCGGTCCCCTGAACGCCCTGGCTTCCGCTCGTGGGGTACATGAGACCGACCTTCATGCTCGAGCGGCTTGCGCCACAGGCGCTGAGGGCGCCCGCCGCAACGACCACGACGATGGCCGGGACGACAACCAGCCGGCGCGCCGGCGCGTGCGCGGCGATGGTGGGGCGCCGATGTGCTCGGGGACGATCGCGAAGTGCCAACTGCCGGAGCGTACGTGGCGCAGTGCCCGC
>JAFASB010000532.1 GCA_019244985.1 Acidimicrobiia bacterium
GTCGGAGCCGAGACCGACGCCGAGGGTTGGCTGCTGCCCGCCGGTGGCGAGGGCACCGGCCTCCCACACCGCCCGGGCCACTGCCCGGCGCCGGCCGAAGTGCTTCTCGAGGAGGAGCAGGGTGTTGCGCAGCTGGAGGTAGCGGGCCACGTCGGCGCGGGGCGGCCGCCCGTTGCCGACCACCGCTCCCCAGACCAGTCCCACCTCCCACCCCGCCGACCGGGCGCGGATCCCGAGGTCGGCCTCCTCGCAGTAGGCGAAGTAGCGCTCGTCGAAGAGGCCGACGTCGAGGAGGCACCGACGGCTGGCGATCATCAGCGTCCCGTGCGGATGGCCGGCCGCTTCCCAGCCGGTGTCGCGCTCGGCGGCGACGAGGATGCTGCCGAAATAGCGGTCGACGACGGGCTTCATCTGGGCCCGCTCCAGCCAGACCCCGACGTTCGGCTCGCCGTAGACGGCGCTCGCGAGTCCCGCGCCCGGGCGGGCGTCGACGACTTCGAGCAGCCGGCGGAGGCACCCGGGCTCCGGGAGCGCGTCGTGGGGTGCAATGGCGGCCCACTCGCCGGTGCCGTTTCCGAGCCACCTGCGGAAGCCCACGTTGGCCGCCGGGCCGAAGCCGCGGTTGGTTCCCAGGGCGACGATCTCGACGTCGCGAAGCTCATCGCCCAGGTAGGCGAGGGCCTCGGGCGCCGATCCGTTGTCGATCACGGTGACGTCGACCGCCACGTCCTGGTCCCAGAAGGCCCGCACGGTCTCCACGCACCGCGCTGGCTGGTCGCGGTGGACGATGAAGACCGGGAGCGCCTCCTCGCGGAGCACGCCGGGACCTTACTGTTCGTTCATGGAAACCGGCCCTGTGCTCACCTCGGTGAGGGTCGCCGATGCTCCGGAGCTCTGGGAAGCGGTCGGCTTCAATGTCGAGCGAGCTCAGTCGCGGTCGGCCGCCCAGTTGTAGATGCTCTGGGCCATCAGGGACCGCTCGCCGCGGGCGCGGCGGCGGTACACGTCGGCGCGTGCGTCCCGGACTCCGGGGTCCTCTGGCGCGGCGCGGCCGGCCAGCTCGACCAGGTGTGCGGCTAGGCGGAGGTCCCCGGCGTCGGCCAGCTCGAGGGCGCGGTCGGCCAGTGCCCCGGCGCCGCCGGCAAGGGCGGCGATCTCGGTGGCCAGGTCGGCTTCGGGCGCGGGCTTGAGATGGGAGGGGTCGGCGTCCCACCAGCCGCCGTAAAGCCGCCAGACATTGCGGACGATGAACTCCGGGTCGTCGTAGATCGGCTGCAGGTACGGACGGTCCAGCAGACCGGCGGGGGCGCGCACGGTGTGAACGACCTCGTCGAGGCTGGCCCCGGCGTTCATCAGCTCGACGGTCTGGTCGTGCAGCGAGTCGAGCAGGGTGGCAGCGTCGCCGAGCGCCTGGGCGACTCGGTCGGTGCCGACGATCGGAAGGCCGTGGCCGGGGAGGAGGACCTCGGGCTCGAGGGCGGCCATCTCCCGGAGGGCGATGGCCCACTCGTGCGGATAGCGCTGCACCTTGAAGGGGTTGCCCGCGTTCGGGCACGCCCAGATGAAGAAGTCGCCGCAGCACAGCACCCTTCGCTCGGGGACCCAGGTCCACGTGTGGTCGTCGGTCTCGCCACGCGCATGGTGGAGCTCGAACGTGACGCCGCCGACGTCGACGTTGAGGGTGTCGCGGTAGGTGCGGTCGGGATAGCGGTACTCCGTCGGCCAGCGCAGGTTGGGGGCGCGGAACTGGCGCTGGTTGATCACCTCGTTGTACCCGGCGGTGAGGATGTACCGGTCGAAGCGGGCGGGCAGGGCCTCGTGGGCGACGACCATCGGCGGGGCCCACCCGTTGGCCTTGGCCTCCTCCTCGATGAGCGGCACGCCGAAGACGTGGTCGATGTGGCCGTGCGAGTACACAGCCGTGTCGACGCGGGCGCTCGACCACCGGCGCAGTTCGTCGAGGGCGGAGCGGGCGAAGAGCTGGCTCCCGGTGTCGACGAGCACGAGCCCGTCGTCGGTCGACACCGCACTGACGTTGGCGAACGACGCCACGAAGGCGCACCCGTCGGTGACTTCGGTGGCGCCTCCCATCGGTGCGAACGGGTGGGCCTGCTCGATGGCGAGCTCCCCGCGCCAGAGGCGGTCGGCGACGTCGAGGACGTCGTTGTTGTCAGCCACGATCGAACCTCCTCATCGTGGGTAGGGTGCGCGCCCGTGAGCGATATCAACGACGTCAACAATCCCGAGGCCCTGGCCCAGCTGCTCGAAGGCCGGTCCGACGAGGAGATCAACGAGTTCGTCAACGCCGCCGGCGTCGACACCGTGCTCAGCCAGGTGTTCGACGCCATGAAGTCGCGGCTCGACCCCCAGAAGGCCGCAGGGCAGACCGCAGTCATCCAGTGGGACGTCAACGCCCCTGACGGCACCCACAGCTACCAGTTCAAGGTCGACAACGGGTCGGGGTCCTGGACGCAGGGGACGCCGGACGCGCCGCGGGTCACGCTGACGTTCAGCCTGCCCGACTTCCTGCGCTTCGTTGCCGGTCAACTCGACGGCATGCAGGCGTTCATGGGCGGCAAACTCAAGCTGGCCGGCGACATGATGTTCGCCACCACGCTGCAGACCTGGTTCAACACCTAGACACCAGCCAGCAGTCAAGGCTGGACGACGATCTTGGCGTGGGCGTCGGGGTTTGCCAGGTCGGCGAAGGCCTGGGGAACGTCGTCGATGCCGACGGTGCCGGTGACCAACGGATCGACGTCGAGCTCGCCGTCGGCGATCGACTGCAGCGTCGACGCGAACTCCATGGGGTCGTACGCCATCGAGAACTTCACCGTGAGCTCTTTGGTGATGCCCATGAAGGGCTGCATGTGATCGGTCTCCATGCAGACGCCGACGACCATGATCTGGGTCTGCGACGGTGCGGCGCGCATGGCCTGGTCGATGACGCCCGGGACCCCGACCGCCTCGAAGATCACGAGCGGGTGGCGGCCGTCGACGCGCCGCCAGGCGTCGATCGCCGGCTCCTCACGCGGGTCGATGACCTCGTCGGCGCCCATCGTCGTTGCCAGCTCGCGGCGCCGGGCCGAGAAGTCCGCGGCGACGATGGGCTCGATGCCCTTCATCCGCAGGGCGGCGATCACTGCCAGGCCGACGGGTCCGGCGCCGAAGACGAGCGCTGCAGTCCCGGGCGCGATCTCCGAGCGGTTGACGGCGTGGAGCCCGACGGCCATGGGCTCCGTGAGCGCCGCGTGCACCGTGTCGAGGCCGTTCGGCACCGGTAGGCAGATGCCGGCCGACAGCAGCATGCGCTCGGCGTAGCCGCCGGGGTAGTCGTTCGAGTACCCGACGGCGTGGATGCCGCGCTGATCGGCGACGACGGGGAGCGACACAACCGTCTGCCCTTGGGAGACTCCGGCTGCGCCGGGACCGACCTCGAGGACCTCGGCTGCGAACTCGTGTCCCATCACGAGGTCGCGCCCCGTGTCGAAGCCGAACATCGAGGTCGCTCCGCCTCCGGCCGACTCGACCGCGTCCTTCGTCATCTCGACCATGCGGTCGGCGTGCTTGGCGGCGTGCAGGTCGGACCCGCAGATGCCGCATGCCTTGGTCTGCACGAGCACCTGCCCCTCGCCGGGAACCGGGTCGGGAACGTCGTCGACGACCATCTCGCCGCCCCGGAGGATCTCGGCCTTCATGCTGCAGCTCTCATGACGTCGCCTTCTCCTCGGCGTGCTTCTGGATTGCCTGCATGATGGCGGCCCCCGCGCCGCCCATGAGCTCGGCCCGGTTGTCGACCGCCCAGTCACGTGACTCGACCAGCGTCCGCGCCGAGTCCTGCAGCGCGGGCATCACCTCCGCGGCGAACAGCTCGTAGGACCGCAGCGTCGCCTGTGGGTCGGCCCAGTCGTGGGCGAGCATGAGATAGGCGCCGAAGCCGCCGGTCTGCTCGTCGAGGCGCTGCAGCTGGGCGACGGCCTGCTCCGGCGTGCCGATCACCGCGAAGCCGTTGTCGACGAGGGCATCGATGATGGCGTCGGCGCCTTCGACTCCTTCGGGCGCCAGGGGCAGAGCGGCGACGCGCTGGAAGTAGTCGACCCACGCCTCGATGCCGTACCGGACCTCCTCGCGGGCCTGCTCGACGGTGGGTGCCAGGTGCATGGGGCCGACCAGCCGCCACGCGTCGCGGCTGACGGTCGTGCCGAACTGGGCGGCCCGCTCCTGCATGATCTGCCAGTGCTGACCGAGGACGTCGAAGCCCTGTACGACGGTTGCACTCAACGAGAGGAGGCCGCAGCCGAAGCGCCCCGCGGCGCGCGGGCCGGCGGGGGAGATCGTGGCCGCCACGGCAACCTCGAAGTGCGGCCGGGTGAACGGACGAAGCTGGAGACGGGCGTCGCGCAGCGTGAACCAGCCGGCGTCGCGGTCGACCGGCTTCTCGTCGGCGAGCAGGGCCATGATCGCGTCGAGCGACTCCTCCATCATGTCGCGCTGCTGCAGCGGGTCGATCCCCATCATCCAGGCGTCCGACGGCAGTGAGCCCGGACCGCAGCCGAGCATCACCCGACCCCGCGTGAGGTGGTCGAGCAGCACCATACGGTCGGTGAGCATCAACGGCTGGTGGTAGGGCAGCGAGCTCACGCCGGTGCCGAACCGCAGACGTTTCGTCCGCTCG
>JAFASB010000535.1 GCA_019244985.1 Acidimicrobiia bacterium
GAGACCGATTGATAGGTGCTCACGACCACCCGCCGCAGCCCGGCGGCGTCATGCAGCGGCTTCAGCGCCGGCATGCCCACCATCGTCGTGCAATTGGGGTTGGCCACGATCCCCTTGGGGATCTGGTCGAGGGCGTGGGCGTTGACCTCGGGGACGACGAGCGGCACGTCGGGATCCATGCGCCACGCGGAGGAGTTGTCGACGACGATGGCGCCCGCTTCGGCAAATCGCGGGGCGAGACGCTTCGACCCGGCGCCGCCCGCGGAGAAGAGGGCCACAGCGAGGCCGCGGTAGTCGGCCGTCTCGGCGTCCTCGACCTGGATGTCGTCGCCGTTCCAGGGCAGATGGCGCCCCGCGGAACGCGCCGTGGCGAAATAGCGCATGCGCGTGACGGGAAAGCCGCGCTCTGCGAGCACGGACCGCATGACCCCGCCGACCTGCCCGGTCGCGCCGACGACCCCGACTTCCATGTGTCGAGGGTACCGGGACCCGGAAGCGTCTACGTGAGGGGCTTGTCGAGCTCGAACTCGGCGTGCAGGGCCTTCACCGCCCGCTCGACGTCACGCGCCCGCACCACGCAGCTGATGCGGATCGACGAGGTGGAGATCATCTCGATGTTGACGCCTTCACTGGACAGCACGCGGAACATGCGGGCCGCCACGCCCGGGTTGGTCTTCATCCCCGCGCCCACGATGCTCACCCGCCCGATCTCGGCGTCGTGGGTCACGCTCTCGGCGCCGATCTCGGGCCCGAGTGACTCGCTGACGCGCATCGCCGCCGCCAGGTCGGCGCGGGGCACGGTGAAGGAGATGTCGGTGGTGCCGCCGGTCGACGTGTTCTGCACAATCATGTCGACGTTGACGTCGTCCTCGGCGAGAGCGCCGAACAGGCGTGCTGCGATGCCTGGCTGGTCGGGCACGTGGGCGACGGTGACCTTGGCCTCCGACGTGTCGTGGGTGACGCCCGAGATGATCGCCTGCTCCATTGGTCCCTCCTCGTTTACCCACGTGCCCTGCTCCCACGTGAAGCTCGACCGCACATGCAGCACCACGCCGTGGTTCCGGGCGAACTCCACCGAACGCAGGGCGAGCACGCGGCCGCCCGTGGCGGCCATCTCCTGCATCTCCTCGTAAGACACCGCCGGGAGACGCCGGGCGTTCGGTACGACGCGGGGATCGGCGGTGTACACGCCGGCGACGTCGGTGTAGATCTCGCAGACCTCGGCCTTCAGCACCGCCGCCAACGCCACGGCCGTCGTGTCCGAGCCGCCGCGCCCGAGCGTCGTGACGTCGCGTTCGGTCGACACGCCCTGGAATCCGGCGACGACCGCGACCTGCCCGTTGGAGACCGCTTCGCGGAGGCGGTCACCGCGCACCTCGAGGATGCGGGCCTTGCCGTGTGTCGTGTCGGTGACGATGCCCGCCTGGCTGCCGGTGAAGGATGCCGCGGGGACACCTTCGGTCTCGATCGCCATGCACAGCAGCGCCATCGAGATGCGCTCGCCGGCGGTGAGCAGCATGTCCATCTCGCGTCCGGCCGGTTCGGGGCACACGTCGTGGGCCAGCCGGATGAGCTCGTCGGTGGTCTTGCCCATGGCGCTGACGACGACGACGACGTCATGGCCGTCGCGGCGGGTGCGCGACACATGGTCGGCGACAGCTCGAATGCGGTCGGGGTCGGCGACAGATGTGCCGCCGAACTTCTGGACGACGAGGCTCAACGCTGAGGTGCTTCCGTCGGTGACTGCGGTCGAGGTCACCGTACCGGATACCTTGCAGAGCCGATGGCGAACCAAAAACGGCAACGGAAGAAGGCGGGACGCCAAGCGCAGCAGCAGGCGATGGCCGAAGCTCGCCGACGCCAGAGCAGGCGGCGCACGGGCATCGTCGTTGTTGTCATTCTCGCCGTGGTCGCCCTGATCGCCGGACTGACAGGCGCGTTCGGTGGCGGCGGCTCGTCGAAGAAGGTGGCGAGCACGGGCTCGTCGACCACGGCGGCAACGGCGGCCGCGGGGGCATCGGTCGGCGGTGACACCCCGTGTCCCAAAGCCGACGGCTCTTCGCCGCGCACGACGTCGTTCGCCAAGCCGCCGCCGATGTGCATCGACCCCAACAAGACCTACACCGCCACCATGCAGACGTCACAGGGCGGACCCATCACCATCGCCTTCGACCCCAAGAAGGCGCCGAAGACCGTCAACAACTTCGTCGTCCTCGCCCGCTACCACTACTTCGACGGGCTGACGTTCCACCGCATCGTCCCGGACTTCGTGATCCAGGGCGGTGACCCCAAGGGAGACGGCACGGGCGGCCCCGGCTACAAGTTCGAGGACGAGCTTCCGCAGGCGGGCGAGTACAAGATCGGCTCGCTGGCGATGGCGAACTCCGGGGCGAACACCAACGGCAGCCAGTTCTTCATCATCACCGGCCAGCAGGGCGTGCAGCTGCCGCCGCAGTACTCGCTGTTCGGTCAGGTCACGGCCGGTATGGACGTCGTGAACAAGATCGCCGCGCTGGCCGACCCGAACGCGACCAACGGCCAGCCGAAGGAACGGGTCACCATGACGTCGGTGACCGTCCAGGAGAGCTAGGGCAGCACGCCGA
>JAFASB010000093.1 GCA_019244985.1 Acidimicrobiia bacterium
TCGGCCGTGCTCCGTCCGGCGTCCGCCGCTTCCTCGACCTGCGAGCGAACGGCGTCCGCACCGGGGGCGTACTGCTTGCCCAGCTGGTCGACAAGAGCGAGCAGCCGCGCCGGCACCGGGTCGGTGTTGCCGCTCTTGTCGCCGAAGGAGATCAGGGCGAACTCGCGCACGATCTCCAGCATGTGGCGGTGCGCCTCGAAGTAGAGGTCGACGGGCACTCCGAGCAGCTTGACCGTGCGCGCCATGAGCGCACGATCGTAGGGCGGTCGGCTACTTCTCGAGGTTGAAGATGCGGACGGCGTTGTCGGCGCAGATCTTCGCCTTCTCGTCGGCGGGGATGTCGCCCATCATGTCGTTGATCGTCTTCCGCGAATACGGCCAATCGTTGCCGTGGTGCGGATAGTCGGTGCTCCACATGATGTTGTCGACGCCGGCGCCGTAGCGATTCTCGATGCCGTTGCGGTCGGAGATGAACGTCGCGCTCATGTTCTTGAACCAGTAGTACGACGGCGGCCGGGTGAGCGGGATGTTGCCCCACGAGCGGTTGCGCCAGTACCGGTCGTCGATCTGCTCGAGGAAGTGCGGGATCCAGCCGACACCCGTCTCGATCATCGAGACGTGCAGCTCGGGGAAGCGCTCGAACACCCCGGTGAAGATCAGCTGGCCGATCGTGCTCGGCACCACCGAGAACACGCTGCCGAGGCCGGCGACGGCCTTGGCGTTGGCCTTGGCCGCCTTGCCGCCGTAGATGCCCTTCTCCCCCTTGGCGCCGCCGGCAGCCGACGCCTTGGCCGCCGCCGCCCGCTGCTTCTGACGGGCCCGGCGCGAGATCAGGTTGATGTGGATGCAGACGGGCATCTGCTCGTCGGCCGCCGCCTGCCAGAACGGATCGTCGGCGTCGGAGATCGAGTCGCCACCCGACGGCCACATGGAGATCACGACGCCCTTGAAGCCGCGCGCCTTGGCCTTGCGCATCGTCTCGATGGCGACGTCGGTGCCGAGCGACGGGATCTGGGCCATGCCAACCAGACGAGTCGGGTCGGGCGCCATGAACTCGTCGAAGAGGAAGTTGTTGTATGCCTCGATGCCGGCCATCACGAACTCGTCGTCCTCGTCGCCGAGGAAGTGGCCGATCGTGCGCTGCGGTGGGAACAGGATCTCGGCGTCGACGCCGTCGATGTCCATGTCCTTGAGGCGCTCGGCGCCGTTGTAGCAGCCGGCCCGGGCCATGTCGTAGGTGATCCCGGTCCAGCGGAAGTCGTCCCACGCCATGCCCGGTGTCGACACCAGGCCGATGGGATCGGGGTCGGTGGCCCCGGCGAACAGCCAGGCGTCGCCGCCGTCGGCGTCCTTCACCAGCTTCGGTGCCTTCTCGCGGTACTGCTTCGGCAGCCACTCGTCCCAGATGTCCGTCGGCTCGAGGACGTGGGCGTCGGCGGAGACGATCTCATACGCGCTCATGCAGCTCTCCAGTGGTGAAAGTTCTCTGACGCTGGCGTCAGGTTAGCGACGAGTGCAAGGACCTTGCCAAAGCTGGGCCCGAGAAGAAGGACTTCTGCACCCCGACTGCGAACTTTGTGCGCCGATGCGCAAGGGCTTGTCTGTCGGTGCTGCCGCCCTGGTTCTCGCTCTGGGCGCCGCCTGCGGCGCCCGATCACCCGCCCTCCCCCGGTACGTGTCCTACGCCGGGCAGGAACAGGCGCAGGCGCAGGCCGCGCCGGACTCGGCCACCGGCGACACACTGCCGGCCGACGCCGCCGACGATCCGACGCCGGCCGATTACGTCGACGCCGGGCCGGCGGTGGTCGGTCCGCGCCCGGCGGCTGCCGTCGCCGCCCCCATCAACCTCGACTTCGGCGCCCGGGGTGCCATCGGGCGTGTCGAGATCCCCAAGGTCGGGCTGAGCCAGCCGATGTTCGAAGGCGTCGGCCTCGACGTGCTGGCCAACGGCCCCGGGCACTGGACCGGAACGGCAATGCCCGGTGACAACGGCAACGTCGTCGTCGCCGGCCACCGCGTCACGCACACGCATCCGTTCCTCGACATCGACCAGCTCCAACCGGGCGACCAGGTGATCTTCACGACGGCCGCCGGCCGCTTCATCTACGCCGTGAGCCAGACGTTCATCGTCACGCCCGACGCCACGTGGATCGCCAACCCAACGACCGACCCCACGTTCACCCTGTTCGCGTGCCACCCCAAGCACGAAAAGACCCACCGCATCGTCGTGACCGGCCACCTCGTCAACGCCGAGAGAACGGGGCCCGCGCCGGCCGCACCGGCGCCCGCCGCCGTGCCCCCGCCCGCGGCGCCTGTGCCGCCTCCCGCCCCGGCACCCACACCCCCTCCCGCGACGACACCTGCGGCGGCGCCGAGCGCATCGCCCCCGCCAGACCCGTCGCCGCGCTGCGACGCCTGGATCTGTCCCTTCGGCAGGTGACGTTTTCGCGCCGGGTCGCGAGTGCGAAATACCGTGGCGGTATGGCTTCACGCAGCATCGGCATTGTCTTCGGCGCCGGCGGGACCGTCGGCATGGCGTACCACGCAGGCGTCACCCGCGCTCTCGAACAGGTAGCAGGCATCCGCCCGGCTGACGCCGACCTCCTGGTCGGGTCAAGCGCGGGAAGTGTGATCGCCGCCTATCTCCGTTCCGGCTGGACCGGCGACGACTTCTGGGCGTTCGCCCTCGGCACGCACCCGACGATCGCTGAGCTCGGCGACGACGAGGCCGCCCGCCGCCGCGACATCTTCACGCCCCGCTGGCGCTCGCCGCTCGAACTGGGTCGTATTGCCATCGGGTCGGCCTACGTGCTGGGGCAGGCCGTGATCCGGCGGCCGGCACTGCCGATCCCCGGCGCCCTGCGCCGCCGGTTCCCGGGCGGTCTGTTCGCCATGACCGAGGGCGAGCGCCGCCTCCCCGCCGAGTTGGCGCCGACGTGGCCGGACAAGGCCCTCTGGCTGTGCACGGTCGACATCAACAGCGGGCGCCGCATCGTGCTCGGACGCGAGGGATCACCCGAGACGTCGGTGGCGACGGCAGTGCTCGCCTCCTGCGCCATCCCCGGCTTCTACCAGCCCGTGAAGGTCGGCAAGTACACGCTCGTCGATGGCGGCGTGCACTCGTCCACCAACCTCGACCTGGCCGCCAAGTTCGGCTGCGACCTCATCATCGGAATCGCGCCGATGGCCTACGAACCGGTCGACGCGCCCGACCCGGTCCGCCAGCTCGTTCGCCTCATCCCGACGCGGGCGCTGTCACGGGAGACCGCCTACGCCCGGAGCAAGGGCGCCGAGGTGCTGCTGATCCGGCCCACGGCATCCGAGCTCGCGGTTCACGGCGCCAACCTCATGCGTCCCGATGCCGGCGAGGAGATCGCCAGAGCGTCCTACGACGCGGCCGCCCGCCTCCTCGAGAGCGACCGCTTCAAGGAGGCCCTCGCCGCCTGAGCGCTCAGACGCTCAGAGACCCGCGCACTGACCGGACCGGCCGCCGCTCACGAGGTTCGGTTGGGCGTCGTTGGTCACCGCCGGCTTGTTGTTCTTGCACCCGAGCGCCTTGGTGATCGTGTTGCCCTCGACCTCGGGGGAGGCGTCGTCGGGTCCCGTGCCGCCGGCATTGCCGGTCAGGCTGACCGGTCCGGTGATGCGCGTGTTGTTGCTGACTTCGACGCCGGCAGTGTTCTGCTGGAGGGTGAGATTGGCCATCAGTGTGTTCGCTGCGCACCCGTCGTCGCCGGGATCCCCGATCACGACGAAACCCGTTGCGCCCGAGACGCTGACCGCCCCACGGACCGTCGTGCCGCAGAGGCTGAAGGCGCCGCCCTTGTTGGCGGTGATGTTGTGAGCGAACGTCGAGTTAACGATGGCAACCGAGGCCCCCGCGCCGATCGTGATGCTGCCGGTGACGTTGGCGCCCGAGATCAGCCAGGACCCACCGGTGAGGGTCCGGTTCGCGACCGATCCAGTGATCGCCGGATGCGAGAAGGTGATCGTCGGGTGGAAGGTCCCCGTGCTGGTGACGAAGTCGGCGTCACCCGAGTACACGGCGTTGATGGTCTGGCCCGACAGCAGGCTCGGCAGCGTCAGCTGGGCCTGGCCACTCACCAGGGCGACGGGGCCGCCGATGTCGGCGGTCCCGTTCTTGAACTGCACGGAGCCGGTCGCTGTGCCCGACCCCGGCGACACCGCGGTCACGGTGGCTGTCAGGGTGAGGCTCTGGCCGAAGGACGCGGGGTTGGGTCCCTGGGTGACCGCCGTCGAGGTGGCATCCTGGGAGACCGTGAGGGTGCCGGTCGAGTAGTGCAGCGTGTAGTTGGGCGCCGCGCCACCCGAGCAGGCGATGGTGTAGCCGCCGGGATTGGCATGGGGCGAGGTTGGCGCACAGCTCGGTGCCGTCGAGAACAGCCCGGTCGTCGTGGCCGTGTCGCCGTTGGTGAGGCCCGTCAGTGAAAAATCAAACGTCGGATCCGGCGCCCCGAACACCCGGCCCTTATCCTTGGCGGTGACGGTGAGGTCCGCAGGGTTCACCGTGAAGGTGCCCGGCGAGTCGTGCAGCGTGTAGTTGGGCGCCGCGCCGCCCGAGCAGGCGATCGTGTAGGTCGTGACCGGCTCATGGGCCCCCGCCACGGCGCACGTCGGCGCCGTGGAGAACAGACCCGCGGTGTTGGCTGTGTCGCCATTGGTGAGACCGGTCAGGGAGAAGTCGAAGGTCGGGTCGCTGCCGCCGTAGGTCTTGGAGTGGTCCGTGGCGGTCACGGTCAGGTCCGCGGGGTTCACGGTGAGCATCGCGGTGCCGTAGGCGAACGTGTAGTTCGTGCCGACCGTGCCGCCCGAGCAGCTGATCCCGTAGGTGTTGGCATTGGCGTGCGTCACGGCGACGCCGCAGGTCGGTTGGGCGGTGACGACGGTGGTGGGGTCGCTGTTCTTGTAGCCGGTGATGCCAAAGGTGAACGTCGGGTCGGGATCGCCGTAGGTCTTGGACTTGTCGGCGGGCGTGACAGTCAACGTCGCCGTGTGAATGGTCAATGTCGCCGTGGCCGTGTCGTCGAAGGTGTAGTTGGACCCCGCCGCGCCACCGGAGCAGCCGACGGTGTAGGGGCCCACATCAGTGTGGGTCGCGCTCACGGTGCACGTGGGCTGGGTCGTCACCACCGAGGTCGGGTCGTTGTGCTGATAGCCGGTGATGCCGAAGGTGAACGTGGGGTCGGGATCGCCGTAAGTCTTGGACTGGTCCGCCGGTGTGACGGTCAGGGTTGCGGCGCCTACGGTGAGGGTCGCGGTGGCGTAGGAGAACTGGTAGTTGGTGCCGACGGTGCCCCCGGAGCAGGTGATCGTGTAGGGCCCAGCGTTGACGTGGGTCGGCGTGACGCCGCAGTGGGGCTGGGCGGTGACCACCGACGCGGGGTCGCCGTTCTTGTAGCCGGTGATGCCAAAGGTGAACGTCGGGTCGGCTTCGCCGTAGGTCTTGGACTGATCGACCGGGGTGACCGTCAGGGTCGCGGCGCCGACGGTGAGCGTGGCCGTGTCGTAGGCGAACTGGTAGTTGCTGCCGACGGTGCCGCCCGAGCACGTGATCGTGTAGGGCCCTGCGTTGACGTGCGTCGGTGTCACGCCGCAGCTCGGCTGGGCGGTCACGACCGATGCCGGGTCGCCGTTCTGGTAGCCGGTGATGGCGAATGTGTAGGTCGGCTCGCTGCCCCCATACGTCATGGTCTTGTCGGCCGGGGTGACATGCAACGTCGCCGCGCCCACGGTCAACGTGGCCGTGGCGGTGTCGTCGAAGGTGTAGTTGGAGCCTGCGGCGCCGCCCGAGCACGTGATGTCGTAGGGGCCGGCGTTGGTCGGCGCCGGAGACACGCCACAGGTCGGCTGGGTCGTCACGACACTGGCCGGGTCGCTGTTTTTGTAGCCGGTGATGTTGAACGTGTAAGTCGGCTGGGTGCCGCCATAGGTCATCGTCTTGTTGGCCGGGGTGACGGTCAGCGTGGCCGCGTTCACCGTGAGGTCCGGGCTCAGCGTCGCCGTCGAGGCCGTGAAGTTCGTGGTGCTCGAGAACGAGGCGGTGATCGTGTGGCTGCCGGCGCCCATCGTCGAGGTCGACGGTGAGGTGGCGGTGCCACCGGAAACCGTGACCGGCGAGCCGAGGTTGGTGCCGTCGACCTTGAACTGCACTGTGCCCGTCGCCGACGACGGCGTCAGCGTCGCACCGAACGTGACCGCATCGCCGTAGGTGTGGGTCGTCGACGCCGTCGACAGGGCCATCGAGGTGACCGCGGAGATGACCACCTTGCCGTTGCCGGTCTGGCTGGCGCCGGGGAAGGAGGACAACAGGGCCGAGGAGATGACGTAGCCACTGCCGCCGCCGCCACCGGCGCCCGCACTGCTGTAGCCGGCGCCGCCGCCACCACCGCCGTAGTAGCCGTCGCCGCCGCCACCACCACCGCCACCCGCAGAGCTGTTGGCAGCCGAGACCGCCGCGGCCCCCCCTGCCCCGCCACTGCCCGACGTTCCCCCGGCGCCGTTGACCGCCGCGTTCAGGAAGGCAAAGGGCCCAGCCCCGCCACCGCCGCCGGCGGTGGTCGAGGCGCCGCCGCCACCACCGGTGCTGGGAGCACCGTCAGTGCCGTTGGCTCCCGCGCCGGTGGGCCCGGTGCCGGCACCGCCGACGCCGGTGCCATGCAAACCGCCACCACCACCGCCACCGCCGGCCACCACAAGGCGGTCGCCGAGGGCGCAGGTCATGGCCGTGGCACACGACGAGTCCGAGTTGAAGCGCACGTCCGACGCGCCACCACCGGCGCCGGCCGCGCCGCCGTAGAGGCCGGGGTTGTAGCCGCCACCCCCGCCGGCGCCGCCGCCGCCCTGGGCGCCGACGTCGATCTGCAGAACCTGGCCGGGGGTGACGCTGAGGGTTCCCACGACCTCCCCGCCGGGACCACCGTCGGCCCCGTTGTCACCGCTGAGGTGCTGGGCATTGGCGCCCTGGGCCCCGAAAGTGTCGACCTTGATCGTGCTCCAGCCGGCGGGAACGGTGAAGGCATCCTTTCCTGTCGTGAACGTGCAGGCGTTGGTGGCGCCGCTGTAGGTGCCGGCAGTCCCGCAGGTCACGGGCACGGAGGCGTTCGCAGGCAACGCCTGCAGTAGCGGGAGTTGCAAGGGGCCAAAGGTGGCGACCAGCGTTGCGACCAGCAGCGCCCCGAACGTTCGTCCTCCAGCTCGCACCAATTCTCCCAATTCGCGTCAACGGGCGCGGGTTGCCGCGTTGTAGCCGCAGATTGGACGCTCGCCACGAACGGCGCCATGGCCGAACCGCGTCATTTTCGACATAGCCCCGCGGGGGTTGACACTCCGGCTCCCTTTGACAACTCTCGGTCACGGTCGCCATGATCACGATCGTGGCGGATCCGACCGTCGAGATCCCGACCAGGACGCTGATCTTCGGGATGGTCGGCGAGGACGGGACCGTCTCCGCTTCAGACCTGTACGCAGTCGCCGAGGCCTGCGGCCAAACCCCCGACCAAGTACGCAGCTGCCTTCGCCGGCTGGTGGCCGAGCGGCTCTTCGTCAGGGATGGCAGCCCTGGAAGGGATGCCACCTACGAGCTCACGCCCGACGGCATGGCGGCCCTGGGCGCCAGCATGGAGCGCACCCGGCTGGCGTATGGCCAGGATGCGGCCGGGCGCGGATGGGACCGGCAGTGGCGGCTGGTCGCGTTCGCGGTGCCCGAGCACAAACGGGTGGCCCGCGACGCCTTCCGCGACCAGCTGCGGACGCTCGGCGGCGCCGCCATCCAGGGCGGCCTCTACGTGTCCCCCCACCAGTGGCACAAGGACGCCAAAGCGCGTGCCGAGCGGCTCGGGATCGTCGGTGCGGTGACCATGTCGACGACCGACGACCTCGACGTCGGCGGTGAGACCGACCCGCGCGAGATCACCAGGAAGCTGTGGCCCATCGAAACCCTGGCCGGCCGGTACCGGGACTTCATCGACCGCTTCTCATTCGTGCCGGCGTCGCTCGCGGCGATACGCAAGGAGCGGCGGCGGTTGCCCGACACCGCGTTCCTGCCCGGCGCCCTCGCCATGACCGTTGCCTACGTGGGGTGCTTCAACGACGACCCGTTGCTCCCGCCCGAGCTGCTCCCCCGCCCATGGCCCGGGCGGGAGGCACGCGACCTCCTCCTGCGCAGCCGCCGCCTCGCCCTCACCGCCCGCGAAGCCGGCGGCCGCCCCGCCCTCTTCCGCCTGTTCGACGACGCCGTCAACGCCATCCCCTAGGAGGCCCGTCCCAATGAAGTTCGGCCTGTTCTACGAGCATCAGCTACCCCGTCCGTGGGGACCCGACTCCGAGCACCAGCTCCTGAAGGATGCGCTCGAGCAGGTCGAGCTGGCCGACAAGCTGGGCATGGACTGCGTCTGGGAGGTCGAGCACCACTTCCTCGAGGAGTACAGCCACTCCTCGGCCCCCGAGGTGTTCCTCGCCGCTGCGTCGCAGCGCACCAACCGCATCCGGCTCGGTCACGGGATCGTGCAGATCCCGTTCAACTTCAATCACCCGGCGCGGGTCGTCGAGCGCGTCAACACGCTCGATCTCGTCAGCGACGGACGTGTGGAGTTCGGCACTGGAGAGTCGTCGTCAGAGGCGGAGCTGGGCGGCTTCCGGATCCCCCGCGAGGACAAGCGTGCCCAGTGGCTCGAGGCGTTCGACGCCATCACGCGCATGTTCGTCGAGGAGCCGTTCGCCGGCTACGAGGGCAAGTGGTTCGACATGCCGGTGCGCAACGTCATCCCGAAGTCCATGCAGAAGCCGCACCCGCCGATGTGGGTGGCGTGCAGCCGGCGCGAGACGATCCAGCTGGCCGCCGAGAAGGGCATCGGCGCTCTGTCGTTCTCGTTCATCGAGCCCGAAGAGGCCAAGCAGTGGGTCGACGGCTACTACGCCACGATCCAGTCAGAGAACTGCGTTGCCGGCGGCTTCGCTGTCAACCCCAACCTGGCGTGCGTGATGCCGATGATGCTGCACCCCGACGAGGCGGTGGCGATCGACCGCGGCATCGACGGCGGCCACTTCTTCGGCTACTCGCTCATCCACCACTACGCGATCGGACAGCACCGGCCCGGCATCACCAACATCTGGGACGAATTCCAGGAGAAGCGCTCGCTGTTCGGCTTCGACCGCGACATCGCCGCCCAGACCGGTGACAATCTGGCGGCCCAGATGGTCCAGCAGGGCACGGGATCTCTCCGCGGTGCGGTGGGCACACCCGACCAGGTCCGCGACCTCATCGGTCGCTACGAAGCGGCCGGGGTCGACCAGATGATCTTCGTGCTGCAGGCCGGGCCCAACAAGCACGAACACATCATGGAGTCGATCGAAATCTTCTGTCGCGACGTCATGCCCGAGTTCCACGAGCGCGAAGAGCAGCGGGAGAAGGAGAAGCTCGAACGCCTGGCGCCCGCCATGGAAGCGGCCCTCGCACGCCGCGACCCGGCACGGACGGCTCCGACCGACTACACCATCAACGCCACTGCACAGATCTAGGGGGTAGCGATGCGGGACCTGAAGGGGAAGGTCGCCGTTGTCACCGGGGCGGCCTCGGGCATAGGCAACGGGGTGGCCACGCGCTTGGCCGAAGAGGGCATGAAGGTGGTGCTGGCCGACATCGAGGAAGGTCCACTCGCCGACGCCGAGAAGAAGTTGGCCGACACGGGCGCCACCGTCCTCGCCGTTCCGACCGACGTCACCAAGGCCGACTCCGTCACCGCCCTTGCCGACAAGACGTTCTCGACGTTCGGCACCGCACACGTCGTGCACAACAACGCAGGCGTCGCGACCGGCGGCCCGATGTGGACGCTCAGCGAGCAGGACTGGCAGTGGGTGCTGGGTGTGAACCTCTGGGGCGTCATCCACGGTGTGCACGCCTTCGTCCCCCGGATGGTGGAGCAGGGCGAGGGCCACCTCGTCAACACCGCGTCGATGGCCGGGCTCACGTCGGCACCGATGATGGGGCCCTACAACGTGAGCAAGCACGGCGTCGTCACGCTCTCGGAGACCCTCGCCGCAGAGCTGACGCTCTACGGGTCACCCGTGAAGGTGAGCGTGCTGTGCCCGGGATGGGTGAACACCCGGATCAACGAGGCCGACCGCAACCGCCCCGCCGACCTGCAGGCCCCCGCGGAGGAGGACAGGACCCTCATGGAGGCGGGGCGCCAGATGCTTGACGGGCTCCTGAAGTCCGGGCTCCAGCCGTCGGAAGTGGCGAGCCGCGTCGTCGACGCCATCCGCGAGGACCGCTTCTACATCCTCACCCACCCGGAAATGACCCCGATGATCCAGCAGCGCATGGAGGACATCCTGCAAGGTCGCAACCCCGCCCCCACCTTCTTCGGAGCCTGAGCCACGAATAGGGAAGAGGCACTTGACGGGGCGGCGTCGAAGAGTGAGAACGTGACCAGAGTCACACGCAGAACGTGGCGTGTCGCCGTCGCCGCGGCAACGGCCGCTGCCCTCGCGGCACCGGCGCTCACGGCTCCGGCGCGGGCCGACGACTTCATCGCAGGCAGCGGGGCGGCGGCGGCCAGCACCATGCAGCTCGGGCCCAAGGCGGGCGGACTGGCGCTGACCCAGATCGTCGGCGAATCGCTCGCTGGCTACATCGGCACGGCCGCCCAGGCCGAGTCCCAGCTCCTCGACACGGGCCTGCTGGGCACGCTGCTGACGGCCAAGCACTGCGACGGGACGAACTCGTTGGTGACGTCCGACCAGCTCCCGCAAGAGACGAGGGTCGACTCCCGCGACCCCAACGCCGACAAGGGTCAGAGCAAGACGTACGCAGCAACGCCGGCCGGCGACCCGCTTCGCGTCGAGGTCGGCCGCCAGGACGCATGGGCCTACAAGGATCCGCGGGGGAAGTCGACCATGACGCTGTCGACCGCGGCGCTGCCGGGCGTGCTCGACGCGCGCGACGGCGTCGCGCAGGCCGAGACGGGAGTCGTCGGCGGCGTGACGCGCATGGCCAAGGCGTCGGTCGATCTCGGCGACGTCGACCTCTTCGGCGGGCTCGTCAAGCTTTCGCATCTGCAGTGGAACGCCGTGCAGCAGACAGGGGAGGACGCCAAGGCCGAGGCCACCTTCAGCATCGGGTCGGCGAGCATCGGCGGCGTGCCGTTGCTCGCCGGCACGCCCACCGCGACGCTGACGGCGCTCAACCAGGTGACCTCTCAGATCGGCCTCACGTTCCAGGAGCCGACCGTGACCCAGGCCAACGGCGTCGTCCAGATCACGCCGCTGGTCATGCAGCTCCAGTCCTCGCCGACCCAGCAGACGATCCTGTCGCCGGCACTCGTTGCCCTCCAGCCCGCGCGCCAGGCCCTGATCGCTGCTCTCACCAGCATCACCTGCTACATCCAGACGATCGTCACCGTCGCCGACGTGAGTGCCGGGCCCATCACGGGGTCGGGCGCGTTCGACCTGGGCCTGGGCGGCGCCGCGGCGACGACCGAGGGCACCCGCTTCGACAATCCGTTCGGCAACGGGTTCGGAGCCGGGGCGAATGTGCTCGGGACGCAACTGCTGCCGCCCACCGCCGGAGCCGCAAGCGCCGGCCTGCCCGGGACGCCCTTCGTGCCGGGCACCGCAGGCTTGCCGGGGACTCCCCCGTCGCGCAGTGTGCGGCGCGGCCAGACCGCCGGCGGCATTCTCGCCGGGGCCCGCTCGCTCCCGGGACACACCGGTGGATGGGCGGTCCTCGTCGGATTCCTCGCCGTTGCCGGCGTGCTCGGTATGGCGGGCGCCGACTGGTGGCGGGTCCGCCGAGCTCCAGGAGGTGACGTATGACGCCGTCTCCCCGCACCCGGATCCTGCGCGGCTACGGCCCGCTCGTGGCGTTCGCCTTGGTGTTCCTCCTCATGGCCCTGTTCTTCCCGACCGTCGGGCGCAAGGTCGTGAACGTGGACGGCGTCGGCGCCGCGGCGAGCGGAGGCGACCAGGTCGACACTGGCGCGGGGACCCAGGCCCAAGCCGGCACCGCCGGGCAGGCTGGAACCGCAGGCGCCGCCGGCGCCGCGGGGCAGGTGGCGCGCGGTGCCGCACCGCCGGGATCCGCCGGCGCCTGCCCCGACCGTGCGCAGCAGGTCCCCAGCGACACGTACTCGCCGCCCTGTGTGGCCTTCTCGGGTTCCAACGGCGGGGCCACGACGCGTGGCGTCACGGGCGACACGATCACGGTCGCCGTCCGGGTCACCAACGACCCCGGCTTCCAGCAGGCCCTCGCCCAGGCGGCGGGCGCCCAGCTCACCGACAGCGAAGACGACATCAAGCGCACGACGAGCACGCTCGTCGACTACTTCAACAGCCATTTCCAGTTCTACGGACGCAAGATCAAGCTCGCCTACTTCAACGGCAAAGGCTCCGCTCTCACCGAGCTCCAGGGCGGCGGCCAGGAGGAGGCACAGGCGGACGCCATCACCGTGTCCGATCAGATCAAGGCCTTCGCCGAGCTCAACGGGACCACCGAGCCGTATTCCGACGCTCTCGCTCGCCGGCAGGTCATGGCGTTCGGTGCGCCCTACCTGTCCCGCGACTGGATGACGGCGCGGCGGCCGTACGCGTGGAGCGTTGCCACCGACTGCTCGATCATCACCGAGAGCATGACCACATGGGTGCTCGCCAGACTCGGTCGGAAGCCGGCCACGTGGGCGGGCGGCGACCTCAAGGACAAGCCGCGCAAGTACGCGGTGATCGCGCCGGAGAACCCGTGGTACCAGGAGTGCGTCGACGCCGGGAAGAAGATCGCCGCCGAGCACGGTGAGCACTTCGACGACACCCTGTCGTACAAGTTCGACATCAACTCACTCTCGAACCAGGCAGCCAACATGGTGGCGAAGCTGAAGAGCGAGCACATCACGAGCGTGGTGCTCGGCGTCGACCCCATCCTTCCCGTGTTCCTCACGGCCAAGGCGAAGGAGCAGGACTACCACCCCGAATGGCTGGTGGCGGGCACGGCGCTGACCGACGTCGACATCGTCGGCCAGCTCTACGACCAGGACCAGTGGTCGCACGCCTTCGGCATCAGCTACCTCGGGTCGTACCAGCCGGTGCGGGCGAGCTACGGCTACAACGCCTACAAGGCCATGCAGCCCAACAACGAGCCCGCCCAGATCGTCGACATCATCTACTACCAGCTCTACATGATCGCCCTCGGCATCCAGTTGGCGGGGCCACAGCTCACACCGCAGGCGTTCGAACGAGGCATGTTCAGCTACCCGGGAGGCAACGGGCCCGCGGGCCACTGGGGCTTCGGTCCGGGCGAGTACACGCCTACCCAGGACGCCCGTGAGATCTACTGGGACCACAACGCGGTCTCGACCCAGAACAACAAGCAGGGCGCCTACATCGAGACCGAACCCGGCAAGCGCTACAAGTCGGGCCAGTGGCCCCAGGGTGACCCGCCGGTGTTCGTCCAGCATTGATGCGACCCTCCACCGCTCCGGCCGCCCGCCTTTGGTCACTGGTCGGGTCCATGACTCGGCGGATTCACCAAACGGTGTGGTGGGCGGTGGGTTCGGTGGTCGCATGGCTCGTCGCCGCCGCCGTGCTGCCCAAGGGGGCGCCGCTCGGTGTCGTGCTCACCGGCGCCGTTTTCGGCACAGCGACCGCCCTGCTGGCGATGGGCCTGATACTCATCTACCGGGCAACGCGCATCGTGAACTTCGCCCAGGTCGGCTTGGGCGGCGTCGGCGGCATCCTCGCCGTCAACCTGTTCCTGCACCAGGGATGGCCGTACTTCCTGTGCCTGCCCTTCGGCCTCCTCCTGGGAATCGGTGTCGGTGCGCTGGTCGACGTCGCGGTCATCCGTCGGTTCCGTAACGCGTCGCGGCTCCTCCTGACGGTTGCGACGATCGGCCTGGCCCAGGTGCTCGGCGGGCTCGAGCTCCTGCTGCCGAAGTGGGTCGGTGCGGGCAGTCCTCTCAACGGCGGCTACGCAACGCCGGTCAGCAACATCAACCTGCACGTCGACCCGGTCATCATCAACGGCGACCATCTGCTGATCGTCGGCGTCGTACCGCTCGTGATCGCCGCGCTGGCGTGGTTTCTCCTCCGCACCGACAACGGGGTCGCCGTGCGCGCCGCCGCGGAGAACTCCGACCGGGCGATGCTGCTCGGCGTTCCCGTACGGCGACTGTCGACGCTCGTGTGGGCCATCGCCGGCGGCCTGTCGGCGCTCACCTTCATGCTGAAGGGACCGTTCTCGGGGGCCACGCCCGACGTCCTCGGTGGTCCGACGCTGCTGCTCCCCGCCCTCGCCGCGGCCGTGATCGCCCAGATGGAGTCACTGCCATTGGCGTTCGCCGGCGGGGTCGGGCTCGGCATCCTCGAGCAGCTCGTGTTGTGGAACTCGAACACGGCGTCGGCCGCCGACGTCGCCTTCCTCGTCGTCATCCTCGGCGCCCTGCTGCTGCAGCGCCAGAAGCTGAGCCGGGCGCAGGAGGGCGACACGTCGAGCTGGTCGATCGTCTCCGCGATCAGGCCGATCCCCCGCGAGCTCCGCCATCTGCCCGAGGTCCGGATCGGCCGCTGGTTGCTGACGGCCCTGGTCGCCGCGTTCGGCGTCGCCGCACCGTTCATCTACGGGCCCAGCACGCTGAACCTCATGAGCGTCGCCCTGGTCTGGGGCATCGTCGCCATCTCCCTCGTGGTACTGACGGGCTGGGGAGGGCACATCAGCCTCGGACAGTTCGCGTTCGTGGGCGTGGGCGCCATCGTCACCGGCAACCTCATCGTCAAGCTCAACCTCGACCTGTTCGTGTCGTTCCTGATCGCCGGAGCGGCGGGCGCCCTCGTGGCCCTGCTCGTCGGGTTGCCGGCGTTGCGCATCCGCGGCCTGTTCCTCGCCGTGACCACCCTGGCCTTCGCTGTCGCCCTCGACAGCTACTTCCTGAACCCGGTGCACTTCCACAACTGGATCCCGGAGAACGTCGACCGGCCGGTGCTGTGGCGCCGCTTCCCGCTGGAGAGCGAACGGGCCACGTACTTCCTGTGTCTGGGGTTCCTCGTGCTCACCATCGCCGTCGCGTTGGGCGTGCGCCGGGCCCGCGGGGGTCGGGCACTGCTGGCGACGCGTGACAACGCCCGAGCGTCGGCAGCCATGGCGGTACCGACCACCGCGAGCCGGCTGTCGGCGTTCGTGCTCGCAGGGATCATCGCCGGCGTGGCGGGCGGGTTACACGTGCTGATCCTCCACGGGACGCGCGTCGGCACCTACCAGCCGGTGAGCAGCCTCGACGTGTTCTCGATGGCGGTGATCGGCGGGATGGGTTCGGTCGGTGGTGCCCTCCTCGGTGTGTTCGGCCTCCGCCTGCTGGAGGGCGTGTCAGACGCCTACCGGCTGCTGGTCACCGGCACCGGTCTGCTCTTCATCCTGCTGGTGCTCCCCGGCGGGCTGGGACAGGCCGTGGTGATGGTGCGCGACCGCGTGCTGCGCCGCATCGCCGACCGACGGGGCATCCTCGTGCCGTCGCTGGTGGCGGATCGCCGCTCGGAGGACCGGCCCGAAGAAGAGGCCGGCCTGCTGGAGCACGCGCTGGACGACGAGCGCGAGCTGGAGCCTGTGCCTTGAGCGAGCCGCTCCTCGACTGCCGCAACCTCGACGTCGCCTACGGACAGGTCCAGGTGCTGTTCGGCGTCGACTTCAGCGTCGCCGAGGGTGAGACCGTCGCCCTGTTGGGGACGAACGGCGCCGGCAAGTCGACGCTGCTGAAGGCGGCGGCTGGCTTGGTACGGCCGACGAGGGGCAGCGTCGCATTCGATGGCGTCGACATCACCGGCCGTCCGGCCGACGAGGTCGCCCGATCCGGCATCGCCCTGATGCCCGGGGGCAAGAGCGTGTTCCCGACGCTCACCGTCGACGAGAACCTCCGCATCGGCGGCTGGCTCGTCCGCGACGACCCGGACCGGTTGGCGGCCGCTCGCCAGGAGGTCGTGAGCCTCTTCCCGATCCTCGGCGAGCGGGGCAACGAACTGGCCGGCGACCTGAGCGGCGGCGAGCAGCAGATGCTCGGTCTGGCGCAGGCCTTCATGAACAAGCCGAAGCTTCTGCTGATCGACGAGCTGTCACTCGGCCTGGCGCCCACGATCGTCGGCCAGCTGTTCGACGTCGTGCACGGCATCGCCGACACAGGCGTCACCGTCGTGCTCGTCGAGCAGTCGGTCAACCTGGCCTTGAACCTGGCCAAGCGCGCCGTGTTCATGGAGAAGGGCGAGGTCCGCTTCGAAGGCCCCACCGCCGACCTTCTCGACCGCCCCGACATCCTGCGGTCTGTCTTTATTCGAGGGGGGGCAAGCCCCCCCTCGACCTCCTCCCCGGGGCCTCGCTCCGCTCGGCGATCGGCGCGAGCCGAAGAGGCCGCCTTGGGCGGCGACAGCGTCCGGCGCGAACTGCGAGTGGTGCTCGAGTGTCAGTCGGTCACCCGGCGATTCGGGGGGATCCGGGCCGTCGACGAGGTCGACCTCGAGCTGCACGACGGGCAGATCCTGGGGCTGATCGGGCCCAACGGCGCGGGCAAGACGACCCTGCTCGACTGCGTCTCGGGCTTTCTTCCCATCGACCGCGGGCGGGTGCTCCTGCACGACGAGGACGTCACGGCTTGGAGTCCGTCCCGCCGGGCGCGCGCCGGCCTCGGGCGCTCGTTCCAGGACGCCCGCCTCTACCCGTCGCTCACCGTCGAAGAGACCGTCGCCGTCGCGCTCGAGCGGCACCTCGAGTCGCGCGACGTCGCGGCCGCTGCCCTCCACCTGCCGGCGTCCTACGAGTCGGAGCTGGCGGCGAGCGAGCGGGTCGACGAGCTCGTCGAGCTGATGGGTCTCACCGCCTTCCGCCAGAAGCTGGTGAGCGAGCTGTCGACGGGCAGCCGGCGCATCGTCGACCTGGCGTGCATCCTCGCCCAGGACCCGAGCGTCGTCCTGCTCGATGAGCCGTCGTCGGGCATCGCCCAGAAGGAGACCGACGCGCTGGGACCGCTGCTGTTGCGGGTGCGTGAGCACACCGGCTGTTCCATGCTTGTCATCGAGCACGACATGGCGCTTCTCAGCTCGATTGCCGACGAGATGGTGGCGCTCGAGTTGGGCCGCGTGATCGCCCAGGGCACGCCGAAGGAAGTTCTCGCCCACCCGCGGGTCGTCGAGTCCTACTTGGGCACCGAAGAGAAGGTGATCCGGCGCTCCGGTCGGCGCGCGCGCTCGAAGGCGCGGGCGAGCCGATGAGGCACACCGTCCGCATCGCCATCGTCGTGGCCATGGCCGCGGCCGCCGGCGCCGCCGTGTCCGCCCGCGTCCCGGCGCACGCCGTCGACGGTCTCCAGACCGGCTACTGGTGGCAGGCCCAGCCCGCAGGTGCACCGCTGCCCGCGCCGCCGACCGTGCCGGCGAACGGCATGTGGGTGTCGGGGAGCGAGCTGAACCCGGTCGCCATCTCCGCCATCCACTTCGAGGTATCGCCGGACGAAGCGGCGCCCCTCCTCACCGCCAAGGTGCAGAGCGCGTTCCCGCCCGTGCAGGTGTCATCGGCGGCGAACGCCCTGCAGATCGTGGTCATGGCCTGTCCGGCCACACCGGGGTGGGCACCCGCCAAGGCGGGGGCGTGGACGGCCAAGCCGAAGTACGACTGCGCGGGCGCCGTGACCGGCACGCTCAGCCCCGACGGCACGACGCTCTCGATCGATCTCGGCGGCGTCGTGAAAGACGGCGCCGTCGACGTCGCCCTCGTCCCCGGCACTGGCGCGGCCGTTCTGCCCCAGCTTCCGGTGCCCGTCCCGGGCGCCCCGCCGACCCCTCAGCCGAGCGGGTTCGACCTCACGCTCCAGCCCGTCACGGCCGACCAGATCCACACCAGTCCGGCGATCGCATCCGGGACGTCGGGCGGCGCAGCACCGGCCGCGGCAGCGGCACCCGACACAGCCGCCTCGACCGAGGTGGGTGCCACCGCGAACCTCGGCGGGCTCAGCGCACCCGACTACAACTTCGCTGCCAATGCTGTGCAACCGTCTGCCGGCGTGGGGGCGAGCTCGACTCCGCCAGTCGCTCCCGCCAGCCTCGCCCCCCAGACGAGCGGCTTCGTCGACACCGCGGTGAAGGACAACAAGGGGTACCGAGCCCTCGCCGTCATCCTGCTCGCCGTACTCCTGTGGTGGGCGTGGCGCCAGGCGGTGCCGCCGAAGCCGAGCAGGCGCACCATCTACGACGGTCCCAGCACGTCGGCCGCCTGACCGATCGGAAGGACGCAAGATGGCCCGCAGCGACAAGTACCTGAAGCTGCTCCTGATCCTCCTCATCTCGGCAACGTTCTTCGAGGGCTACGACTCGTCGATCCTCGCCCTCCTTCTTCCGAACATCCAGGCCAGCTTCCACGTCAGCGAGGCACTGCTCGGGCTCACGCGAATCCCCATCGAGCTGGGGCTGTTCGTGGCCTTCTTCGTCGCCCGCCAGTCCGACCGGGTGGGGCGCCGGCCACTTCTGCTCTGGTCGGTCGTGGGCTACACGATCTTCGCCGGCCTCACCGCGTTCTCGTGGAACATCTGGTCGTTCACGGCCTTCCAGTTCGCCTCGCGCGTGTTCCTCGGGGCCGAGTTTTCGGTGGCCATCACCATGGTCGTCGAGGAGTTTCCCGTCGCTCGCCGCGCCCGTGCTCTCGGCACGCTCCTCACGTTCGAGGGACTGGGCACGATCATGGTGGCAATCCTGCTGGGCGCCGGGCTGCAGAACAGCAGCCTCGACTGGCGGGCGTTCTTCCTCGTCGGCATCGTCCCGCTGATCGTCCTCACCTTCCTGCGTCGCCGCATGCAGGAGACCGAGCGCTTCGTCGAGGAACAGAAAAAGCGCGAGCGCGGCGACGCCACCCCTCGCACGCCATTCCTCGCCGCGTGGGCGCCGCCCTACCGGCGGAACCTGGTGCTCGTCGGCATGGTGTATCTGATGCGGTCGATCCCGTTCTTCGGCGCCACCGCATGGTGGGCGTACTACGCCGAGCGCGAGCGAGGCTTCAGCCAGACCGAGGTCGCGGTGTACATCCTCGTGGCCTACGGGATCGGCTGTCTCGGTTACTACGTGTGCGGCCGACTCATGGAGCGCATCGGGCGGCGGCCCACGGCGATCATCTACTTCGTCGGCGCCGTGGTGTTCGCCATCATCCTCTTCCAGACGACCGACCGGGTCGTGAGCTTCTTCGCGCTCATGCTCGCCGTCGGCTTCGGACTGGGCGTGCAGCCCGTGCTGAGCGCCTTTGGCACCGAGCTGTTCCCCACCGAGATCCGAGGTCAGGCCGCGGCATGGGTGCGCAATTGGTTCGAGATCGCG
>JAFASB010000527.1 GCA_019244985.1 Acidimicrobiia bacterium
CAAGTGCACGACGTCGCACATGGTGCCGACGATGTTCCACCGCATGCTGGCGCTGCCCGAGGAGACCCGGAAGAAGTACGACGTCTCCTCCTGGACCCACGTCATCCACGCCGCCGCCCCGTGCCCGGTCGAGATCAAGAAGCGCATGCTCGAGTGGTGGGGGCCGACGATCTACGAGTACTACGCGGCGACCGAAGGCGGCGGCACGCTGGTCGCACCTGAGGACTGGGTGAAGAAGCCGGGCACGGTCGGCACACCGTGGCCGATCTCCGAGGTGAAGATCCTCGACGACGACGGCAACGAGCTTCCGCCCAACGACGTCGGCACCGTGTGGATGTCGATGGGCGCCGACCGCAGCTTCGAGTACTACAAAGACAAGGAGAAGACGGACAAGACGTTCCGAGAGAACTTCTTCACCGTCGGCGACGCCGGCTACATCGACGAGGACGGCTATCTGTTCCTTGTCGACCGCAAGTCCGACATGATCATCTCGGGCGGCGTGAACATCTACCCGGCCGAGATCGAGAGCGTGCTGCTGACCCATCCCAAGGTCGGCGACGCGGCGGTGTTCGGCATTCCCCACGACGACTGGGGCGAGCAGGTCAAGGCCGTCGTCGAGCCCGCCGAGGGCATCGAGCCTGGGCCTGCGCTGTCCGACGAGCTCATGGAGTTCGCGTCGGAGCGCCTCGCCAAGTACAAGCTGCCGAAGTCCATCGACTTCGTACCCGAGCTGCCGCGCGATCCCAACGGCAAGCTCTACAAGCGCAAGCTGCGCGACCCGTACTGGGAAGGAAGGGAGCGCTCCATCTGATGAGCGACGTTCTTCGTGCTCCGCACGTCATGGAGTACACGTACACCCGGAGCGTGGGGCCGGTCATCGACCGGTTCTTCTCCGGACTTGCCGATCGCAAGATCCAGGGCATCAAGGGCTCCGACGGCAAGGTGATCGTGCCGCCGACCGAGTACGACCCCTACACGGGCGAGACGCTCAGTGAGTTCGTGGACGTGGCTGACGCCGGCACCGTGACCACGTGGGCATGGGTAACCGACCCACGTCCCGGCCAGCCGCTGCAGAAGCCCTTCGCGTGGGCGCTGGTCCAGCTCGACGGCGCCGACACCGCCATGCTCCATGCCGTCGATGCCGGAGACGAGTCGAGGATGTCGACAGGCATGCGCGTGAAGGTCCACTGGTGCGACGAGCCGGTCGCCGACCTGGCCGCCATCGAGTACTTCGAACCGGAGGCCTCCTGATGGCCGAACATGCCGAGGGCACGATCATCGAGCGGCCCATCCGCCTCGACTACGAGTACACGGCCGGCCTGGCCCAGTCCCGGTTCCTGAAGGGCATCGCTGAGGGCAAGATCATCGGCGAGAAGTGCCCCGTGTGCGGCAAGGTCTATGTCGGCTCGCGGGGTTCGTGTCCCACCGACGGGGTGCCCACCGAAGGCGAGATCGAGGTCCCGGCCAAGGGAACGCTCACCACCTTCTGCGTCGTCAACGTGCAGTTCGCAGGCCAGTCGGTCGAGACGCCGTACGCGTCGGGCTACATCCTCTGTGACGGTGCCGACATCGCCCTGATGGGGCTCGTCCAGGAAGTGCCCATCGAGGAAGTGCGGATGGGTCTGCGCGTGGAGGCCGTCTGGGCCGATGAGCTCGGGCCCACGCTCAACAGCATCAAGTACTGGAAGCCCAGCGGCGAGCCCGACGCTGACTACGAGACGTTCAGGCATCATCTATGAGGGACATCGCAGTAGTAGCGACCGCCCAGTCGCCGGCCATCCGCAAGGAGGAGCGGCGCAACGAGGTCGAGATCCTCATGCCGGTTGTGCACGACCTGCGCAAGCGGGCCGGGCTCAAGCAGGAGGACATCGGCTTCACGGTCTCGGGGAGCTGCGACTACCTGCAGGGTCAGGCATTCGCCTTTGTCACCGCCCTCGACGCCATTGGACCGTGGCCGCCGATCGACGAGTCCCACGTCGAGATGGACGGGGCGTGGGCCCTGTACGAAGCGTGGACGCGTCTGCAGTACGGCGACATTGACACCGCCCTCGTCTACTCCTTCGGCAAGTCGTCGCCTGGCGACATCCGCCGCATCCTCAGCCTGCAGCTCGACCCCTACTACCTCGTGCCCCTGTGGCCGGACACCGTGGCGATGGCGGCTCTGCAGGCCCGGGCGCTGCTCGAGTCCGACGGCGTCACCGAGAAGGACCTGGCCGAGGTTGTCTCTCGGAGCAGGAAGAACGCCAAGGACAACCCCAACGCCCAGCTCAGCGGCGACGTCGACGTCGACACGCTCCTGAAGGAGCCCATGTACCTGTCGCCGCTGCGCAAGCACGACTGCCCGCCGATCACCGACGGCGCGGCGGCCGTGATCCTGGCTGCCGACGACAGGGCCCGGGAGCTCACCGACCGCCCGGCCTGGATCCGCGGCATCGACCATCGCATCGAGCCTCACTCGCTCGGCGTGCGGAACCTCGCGGATTCGCCGTCGACGCGGACGGCGGGCGAGAAGGCCGGCGTCGGGAACGGCAACGTCGACGTGGCTGAGCTGCACGCACCGTTCTCGCACCAGGAGATCATCCTGAAGCGGGCGCTGGGCCTCGGCGACAACGTCAACGTCAATCCGTCGGGCGGCGCCCTCGCCAGCAACGGCGTGATGGTCGCGGGATTGCAACGCATCATCGAGGCGGCCGACCGGATCATGGCCGGGCAGGCCGACCGGGCCGTGGCCCACGCCACCTCGGGGCCGGCGCTGCAGCAGAACCTTGTGGCCGTCCTGGAAGGGGAGAAGTAGATGGCAGAGAGAGTCGCCATCACCGGCGTCGGCCAGACCAAGCACGACAGCAAGCGGGCTGACGTCTCCATCGCCGGCCTCTGCCGAGAGGCCGCCGTGCGCGCCCTCGAGGACGCGGGCGTGACCTGGAATGACGTCGACGCCGTCGTCATCGGCAAGGCGCCCGACATGTTCGAGGGCGTCGTGATGCCCGAGCTGTACCTGGCCGACGCGCTCGGCGCGACCGGCAAGCCCATGATGCGCGTGCACACAGCGGGCAGCGTCGGCGGGTCCACCGCCCTCGTCGCGGCCGGACTGGTCAAGGCCGGCGTGCACAAGCGGGTGCTCACCGTCGCCTTCGAGAAGCAGTCCGAGAGCGACGCCATGTGGGCCCTCTCGATGCGCATCCCGTTCCAGCCCGCGCTGGTTGCCGGCGCGGGCGGGTACTTCGCACCGCACATCCGGTCCTACATCCGCCGGTCCAACGCACCCGATCACATCGGCATCCTGGTCGCGGTCAAGGACA
>JAFASB010000551.1 GCA_019244985.1 Acidimicrobiia bacterium
TGTGCCGAGACCCTGATCGACCGGCCCGGATCGCAGCCCATCAAGATCGCCGGCGAGGTCGACTTCCACCTCCACCGGGGCCACATGCTCATCGACCTGTCGCAGTTGGGCCTCCCGGGTCCGCCCCTCGACGCCGTCTACGACAACACCACGGTCTACGAAAAGTTTCCCCCCGCCCTCGCAGCGGCCCTTCCGAAGGGCAAGTCCTGGGTCAAGGTCGATTTGGCGACGGCGACCCGGAGCGTCGGCGCCGATCTCAGCGCCCTGACCCAGAACGGGGCGAGCGATCCGACCCAGGCACTCGACTTCCTGCGGGGTGCGTCCGACGAGGTGTCGCGTCTCGGCAGCGAGGACATCCGCGGCACCTCGACGACGCACTACCGAACGGTCGTCGACCTCAACAAGGCCGCCGACCTCTCGCCGACGGCGCGCGACGCCATCAAGTCGACGATCAAGCTGCTCGGGTCGTCGACCCAGCCGATGGACGTCTGGGTCGACACCCAGGGCCGGGTGCGGCAGCTGAAATACACCGTCGACCTGAGCAAGTCCAGGGTGGCGTCGTCGGTGCCGTCGATACCCGGGAGGGTGACGTTCACACTCGACCTGTTCGACTTCGGCGTGCCCGTGCAGGCTGAGGTGCCCTCGGCCGATCAGGTCGTGGACCTCAGCGCCGTGACCGGCGGCAAGTGATGCAGATGCGCAAGGTCGAGACTGCGGAGCTGACGGTGGAGATCGGCGAAGCCGGCGCGGGGTCGGCGCGCCGCCTGCTCCTGGTCCACGGGTTCACGGGCGCCAAGGAGGACTTCGTCGATGCCGTCGACCGCTTGGCCGACGCCGGGTGGCACGCGGTGGCGCCCGACCTGCGGGGCCACGGCAACACGACGAAGCCGGCGGCGGAGGACGACTACGGCTTCGAGCGGTTCGCCGATGACCTGTGGGCGCTGGTCGACGCGCTGAAGTGGGACCGCTTCGTACTGCTCGGCCACTCGATGGGCGGGATGATCGCCCAGGTCGCCGCGTTGCGAGATCCGTCTCGGCTGACCGGGCTGGTGCTGATGGACACCACGCACGGGCCATTGGAGGGGATCGACACGAGCGAGCTCGAGGTCGGCCTGTCGATCGTGCGCGAGCACGGGATGGAGACCTTGGCCGACGTCATGGACGAGCGCGAGGGCGTGCTCGAGACACCCGCCGCGGCGCGGCTGCGTGCCGAGCGCCCGGGTTGGGAGGAGTTCGAGCGCCGCAAGTTCCTTTCGTCGTCGCCGGCGATGTGGGCGGCGATGACCCAGGCGATGGCGTCGCAGACCGACCGCCTCGACGGGTTGGCGGCGCTGTCGATGCCGGTGCTCGTGATCGTCGGCGAGCAGGACGGGCCGTTCCTCGCAGCCTCCGGGCGCATGGCGAAGACGATCCCGACAGCCCGGTTGGTTGTGATCCCCGACGCCGGTCACTCGCCCCAGTTCGAGAACACGGCGGCGTGGTGGGACGCTCTGGCGTCATTCCTGGAGGAGGTTGGCTGATGGACGGTCACGGTGGCGAGCTGCTGGTTTCGACGCTCGACGGTTACGGGGTCAAGGAGATCTTCACGCTCTCGGGCGGACACATCTTCTCGATCTACGACGGTGTGGTGAAGGCGAAGTGGCGCATCGTCGACGTACGCCACGAGCAGACGGCGACGTGGGCTGCCGAGGGCATGGCCAAGCTCACGCGTCGTCCGGGCGTCGCCGTGCTGACGGCCGGGCCCGGCGTCACCAATGGCGTGAGCGCCATGACGACGGCTCACTTCAACGGCTCGCCGCTGGTGGTCCTCGCCGGCCGGGCGCCCCAGGGCCGCTGGGGCGCGGGATCGTTGCAGGAGCTCGATCACGTCCCGATCGTGGCGCCGATCACCAAGCTGGCGCGCACGGTCACGGCGCCCGGCGACATCCCGAAGGAAGTGGGCGAGGCGGTGGCGACGGCGCTGACGCCGCACCGCGGCCCGGTGTTCCTCGACTTCCCGCTCGACGTGGTGTTCGCCCACGGGTCGGCTGACATCCCCGCCGCCGTCACGCCCGCGGTCGCGGAGCCCGATGGCGACGAGGTCGCCAAGGCCGCGGCGTTGATCGCGTCGGCCGAGCGGCCGGTCCTCGTCGCCGGGAGCGACGTGTGGTGGAACGGGGCGTGGGAGGCCCTGCGCCGCTGCGTCGAATCCCTGCGCGTGCCGACGTTCGTCAACGGCATGGGCCGCGGCTGCCTGCCTGCGGACCACGAGCTGGCCTTCGCCCGCACGCGCCGGTTCATGAAGCAGGCCGACGTCGTCGTCATCGTCGGGACGCCGCTCGACTTCCGGCTCTCGTTCGGGTCGTTCGGGTCGGCCCAGGTCGTGCACGTTGTCGACGCCGCGGACCAGAAGGCGGCACATGTGCAGACGGCGGCCTCGCCGGTGGGTGACTTCAACGCCATCCTCGACGGCTTCGCGTCGTTCTCCGGCAACCGCGCCGACCACGAGCCGTGGATCGCGCAGCTGCGCGGGGAGGAGGACGCCGCCCGCTCCGCCGAGCAGGCCGAGCTGGCGTCCGACGCCGACCCCATCCATCCGGCGCGGATCTACGGCGAGCTGCGCAAGCGACTCGAGCGGGATGCCGTCGTCATCGGCGACGGCGGCGACTTCGTGTCCTACGCGGGCAAGCTGGTCGACTCCTACGAGCCAGGATGCTGGATGGACCCTGGGCCCTACGGCTGCCTCGGTACGGGGCTCGGCTACGCGGTTGCGGCGCGGGTTGCCCATCCCGACCCTGGCCGCCAGGTCGTCCTCCTGCTCGGCGACGGCGCCATCGGCTTCAACGGCATGGACTTCGACACGCTCGTCCGCCACAACCTGCCGGTCGTCGCCATCGTCGGCAACAATGGGATCTGGGGTCTCGAGAAGCACCCGATGCAGGCGATCTACGGCTACGACGTAGCTGCGGAGCTCCAACCCGGTACCCGGTACGACGACGTCGTCAAGGCGCTCGGCGGCGCCGGCGAGACGGTCACCTCGCCGAAGGACCTCGGCCCCGCGCTGGACCGCGCCTTTGCGGCCGGCGTGCCCTACCTGGTCAACGTCCTGACCGATCCGGCCGTCGCCTACCCGAGGTCGTCCAACCTCGCCTGACGGTCGCTACTCGTTGGCCTTCTCGAGGAAGCGGTCGCGGTTGACGATCACCCGGTGGATCTTGCCGGCAGCGACCAGGCCTCGGTCGGAGGTCACAGAGACGGTGAACACCAGACGGCGCCCCTCGCAGCTCTCGAGCTTGGCCTCGGCGCGGACGGTGCGGCCGAC
>JAFASB010000072.1 GCA_019244985.1 Acidimicrobiia bacterium
CGTAGATCTTGTCGTGATAGGGCGGGCGGTCGTGCCACATCGTCGGCACCATCACGCCGCGGATGCCGGGGTGCTGGGCCAGCCATTCGACCTCCTCGACGGCGCGCTCAGGACCGTGGCAGATGGGCACGAGGCCGATGCCGGCCCGGCGCTCGGGACTGTCGGAGCAGAGGTCGACGAGGAAGCGGTTATGGGCGCGGGCGCCCGCGAACGCCAAATCGGGGTCGTCGATCTCGCCGGCCGACAGACCGGCGCCGAACGGCGGCGACGCCATGCCGGTGATGGCGTCGGCGTCGGCGAAGATCACCTCGGCCGACACACCGTCGGCGTCAAGCTCCTTGTTGCGGACCGCAGCGTCGTAGGCGCCCTTGAGACCCTCCTCGTTCTGGGTCTCCCAGCCCATGATGTAGTCGTAGTTCATCTTCAGGGCTTCGTCGCGGCGGGCGTGGCGCTCGGCGAGGTAGTCGTCGAAGGCGCCGTAGAACTTCGAGTCGAGGTACGGCCGGTACTCGTCGGCCGGGAGCCCGGCGTGGCCGTCGGCGGAGACGATGCAGTAGCGGTCGCTCGGCGTCACTTGCCCGCTCCCAGCACCGAGAGGTCGTCGTAGCGCTGGTGCACGTAGGGCAGCAGGTCCTCAGCAGGAACGTGACCGACGATCTCACCCCGCTGCGTGCCGGCGATCTCGGCGTACTCCATCGACACGATCCGCTGCACCGGGAAGTCGGCGAGGGGATCGAGCGGCGCCTCGAGCAGCTTCATCTCACCGTCGATGCGGCGGATGGCGCGGGCTGACTCGTGGCGGTGGCAGTAGACGAACGGGGGATCGCCGTCGAGGCCGACACCGTCGGGATTGGGGTTGAGCTTGAAGTAGAAGTCGATCTTGTCCCGCTCGTAGCCGGGTGCCTCGTCGCCGAGCAGCCCGTTCACCTCGGCGATCCTGAACCCCATGCGTTCGATGTGGGCCGCGACCCCTCCGCCGTCGAGGTGCAGTGCGACGTCGGCGATCTTCTTGGGCTCGCCGAATGTCTCCCGGCCGCCGATCGTCGCCTGCTCGGTGGTCATCGGCATGAACAGGGCGTACTCGCCCTCGACCTCACCGTGGCGGCAGCGAACCCCGAACCACCCGGCGCCGAACGGCTTCAGCCCCGTGCCCATGTCGACGGTGGCGATGCGCAGCCGTGCGGTCGCCCCCTGCGCCGAGGACGGCTCCAGCGGCGGCGGCAGCACCGAGGCAATCGCCTCGGCGTCGGTCTCGAACACCACGGTGACGGCCTGGGTCCAGATCTGGCGCTGCACCGCCTCAACCTCGCGGTTGCGCCGCTCCTCCGGCGGTCGTGCCCCGTAACGGATCGACATTCAGGCCCCTTTCCGCAGCCCTTCCTCGTTCTCGGGGTGGATATCGGCCGTATATCCGGTCATCCACCCCGAGAATGAAGCGGGGGCGCTCTTGAACACTGTTACATAGAACCCAGGATCGACGCCAGCAACCGCTCGACGGCGTAGTCGAAGAGCGTGTCGGTGTTCGCCGGCTTCGCCATCGCCTTGCGCAGGGAAGGGTCGATGGCGTCGTCGTCCAGTGCCTGCCAGAGCTCCTGGGTGGTGCGGCCCCCGGGCTGGCGGTGGGCGAAGTTGTCCTCGAGCAGGATGAAGCCGCCGACCAGGAACAGCACCGCCCGAACCGCTTGGGCGGCGTCGGAGCCGGTGATGCCCGCAGCCTGCATCTCACGTGTGAGCGCGACCTGGCCGGGGAACGACAGCTCCGCGGTGCGCCCGAGCTCGGCCGCCAGCTGCTGGGCGTCGGTCGTGGCCCGCACCTGGTCACGGATCGACCGGGCGACGGAGACGAGCCGCGCTCGCGGTGACGAACCGCGTGCGACGATCGCGGCAAAGTCGGCGATCATGGCGTCGAGGACGGCGTTGAGCAGATCCTCGCGGCTGCCGATGTGCCAGTAGATGGCCGTGGGAGCGACGCCCACCTCGGCGGCCAGCTTGCGCATGCTGAGGCCGTCGACGCCGCCGGCCGCAATCAACTCCCGCGCCGCGGCGACGATGCGTTGCTGGTCGGCGGGCGCCACCCCTTACGAGCCGGTGGCCGCTGTGAGGCCCGTCGACTCGAGCGCGTGGCGGATGAACTTCCCGACGCCCTTGTTGCGGGAGAACGCCACGTGGCCGCCCTTGTACCAGACGACCTCGGGCCGGCCCCAGTGCTCCCACAAGCGCCCGACTTGGTGGCGGGGGTGGGCGAGGCGGTCGGCCAGGCCGGCGTAGATGAACCGGCGATCGAGA
>JAFASB010000498.1 GCA_019244985.1 Acidimicrobiia bacterium
GACACGCTTTCGGCGGCCTACCAAGAGGTACAGGACGAGCTGCTCAACCTGCACCACATCACCAACTCGAACAACGCCGACTTCACGATCACGACGCAGGAATCGCTGCTCACCACGGCCAACTCCGTCAACAAGACGCTGACCGTGCTGTTGGGCGGCATCGCCGGCATCTCGCTGCTCGTCGGCGGCATCGGTGTCATGAACATCATGCTCGTGTCGGTCACCGAGCGGGTTCGTGAGATAGGACTGCGCAAGGCTCTCGGCGCCCGGCCGCGCGTGATCCGCCGCCAGTTTCTCGTCGAGGCCTCGGTGCTCGGGCTGGCCGGTGGGGTGCTCGGCGCCCTGCTCGGCATGATCGGCTCCGGCGTCCTCCCGAACTTCATCAACTCGCCCGTGACGTTGTCACCGACGGCGACCGTCGGGGCGATCGTCATCGCCATCGCCATCGGGCTGGCCTTCGGCGTCTACCCGGCGTCCCGGGCCGCCCGGCTCGCCCCCATCGACGCCCTGAGGACCGAATGATGCTGCCGGCCCGCCGCCGTTTCCTGATCCTCGGCGTGATCGCCGCCGTCGTGCTTGCGGGGGTCCTCGGCGGGCGCGCCCTTGCCGATTCGTCGTCGCAGGTGGCGTCGTTCCGCACCGCGACCGTGAAGCGGGCCACGGTCAGCCAGACCGAGCAGCGGAGCGGGATCATCGAACCCGTGGCCGCGGGCACCGTGGCATTTCCCATATCGGGCGTCGTCACCGCCGTCAGCATCCAGCCTGGTCAGGCCGTCACCACCGGCCAGACCTTGGCCACCCTCGACACCAGCGCCCTGCAGGCCCAGCTCACCGCCCAACAGGCGACGCTCGCTGGCGCCCAGCTCACGCTGAACAATGCCCTGAACGGTGTGTCGACGCCCGGCAACGGGTCCTCCAGCGGTTCGTCGGCGAGGAACTCCTCCACGGCGACCACGAGCCCGAGCAGTCGGTCGTCGTCCGGCTCGGCCAACCTCGGTCCCGCCCGCCAGGCGGTTACCTCTGGTCAGCAGCGCGTCGACAGCGCCATGGCCGCCGCACAGGCGGCACTGAACAGCGCCGGCTCGGCCTGCGGGGCGTCGAAGGGTTCGTCCGGCTCGTCGAACGGCACGTTCAAGGAGTCCTCGGCGCCGTCGTCCAGCACCACCAGCACGACGGCGCCGCAGAACGGCACCTCGTCGCAGTGCAGCGACGCGCTGCAGTCCGCCCTCAACGCCCAGCAGCAACTCTCGAGCGCGCAGTCGGCCTTGGCCAAGGCGGAGTCCACGCTCGACTCTTTGCTCTCCAGCGCCACGTCGTCGGGGTCCTCGAGCCAGGGTGCCGGTGCGACGGCCTCGACTCCCTCGCTTTCGGGTCCGACCTCCGCCGAGCTCGTCGCCGACCAGGCCGCGGCCGACGCCGCGCAGGCGAACGTCACCGCCGCCCAGCAGGATCTGGCTCAGGGCACGATCGTGAGCCCCATTGACGGCACCGTGGCAGCCGTGAACATGAAGGCGGGCGACCACGTGGGCGCCGCGTCGACGACGGAGAACATCGTCGTCGTCGGGCCTGGCGGCTATGAGGTCACGACGACGGTTCCCGTGACCGACATCGGCAACGTCAAGCTGGCGGACGTCGCCAGCGTCGTCCCCGACGGTGCCGGGTCGGCGATCGACGGCAAGGTCGTGTCGATCGGTGTCGTGCCGACGACGAGTGGCAGCACGACGACCTATCCCGTGGTCATCGGCTTGAACGGGTCACCCGAGGGCCTCCGCAACGGCGGCGACGCCGACGTCACGATCACGCTGAATCAAGTCACCGGCGTGCTCGCTGTCCCGACGTCGGCTGTCCGTACGGCGGGGGCCGGCGCCTTCCACATCGTGCAGGTGCTCACCGGCAGCACGACGCGCACCACACCCGTGCAGGTCGGGGCCGTCGGGCCCGATCTGACCGAGATCAAGTCAGGGCTCCAGGAGGGTCAACAGGTGGTGATCGCGGACCTCAACGCACCGCTCCCGTCGAACACCCTCACCCGCGGCTTCGGAGGTGGCGGTGGTCTTGGTGGGGGAGGGCTCGGTGGCGGCGGGTTGGGCGGGGCGACGATCGGCCGAGGCGGCTGATTCAGCCCTGCAGCAGATCGGGAAGATCCTCGCCTGACGGCTGACCAGGCCCGGCGGCCTCGGCGATCCGGGCGACACCCGCGAGGAGTCCGCCGACGAGATCGCCGCTGCCGAAGTGCTGCGTCATCAACTCCACGACGGCTTGCGCATCGGCGTCGGGGAGGCGGCCACGGGCGTCCTGGGCCGTGACCACCTCGACCTGCCTGGCGTCGGGCGCGACCAGCACGAGCACGGCCGGCCGTGTGTGCAATCCCCGGTCGACGAACAACTGCTCGGCATGGGCGCGCGGGTCCTCGCCTCCGGGTCCGAGGTACACACAGATCTGCAGCCCCGTGAACGTCTCTGCCTCGTGTACGGCCCGGCCCACCCTGCGCTCCTGACGAGCGCTCAGGGGCCGCAACTCACCAGCCACCGCTGGCTCCACCGCCGCCGAAACCCCCGCCACCGCCGCCGCCGAAACCGCCTCCTCCGAAACCGCCGCCTCCTCCGAATCCTCCGCCCCCGCCTCCGCCGAAACCGCCACCCCAGAAGATCGGGAAGCCCCAGAAGTGGTGCCGTCGGCGACGGCGTCCGAGGGAGGAGAAGAAGAACAGCAGGAGCACGACCGGGAAGATGAAGGCTGCGGGGTTGAACGGAGCCGGTTTTGGCGCCGGCGGCGCTGCGGGCGGCGGCGGCTCGCCGACAGTCGTATCGCCCAGCGCGGCGCGGATGGCGTCGGTCCCCGAGACGATGGCCCCACCGGGGTCGCCGTCACGCATGTGGGGCACGACCTGGGCGTCGATGATTTCGCCGGCCTGGAGATCGGTGAGCGTGCCTTCGAGTCCGCGGCCGACCTCGATGCGTGCCTTGCGGTCCTCGGTGGCGATCAGCAGCAGGACGCCATTGTCCTTGCCTTTCTGGCCGACGCCCCAGTTGCGCGCCAGGTCGATGGAATAGTCCTCGAGGGACTTGCTTCCGGTCGTCTTGATGACAGCGACCGCGATCTGGTTGCCACTGCGCTGCTGATAGTCGTTGAGAGCGCTGTCGACCTGCTGCGCGACGCTGTCGGGGACGACGCCGGCGGCGTCGACGACTGGTGCCGTGAACTTCGGGAACGAGGTAGCCGCGACGAGCAGCAGCGCGACGGCTGCTGCTTTCACCGGCTGGTCGTTGTCGCCGTCGGCACCGTGGTGGTGGCGCCCGGCGTCGTTGACGTCGCGTTGTTCCCGAGATCGACCGTCGGCGCATTGCGCGCCTCGGTCTGGGCGGTGAACAACGGGCGCTTGTCGAACCCGAACAGGCCGGCGACGAGGCTGCGCGGGAAGTGCTGGATGGAGACGTTGTAGGACGTCGTGACCGCGTTGTAGTCGCGACGCGACTGGGCGATGCGATTCTCGGTTCCCTCCAGCTGGACCTGCAGGTCGCGGATGTTCTGGTTGCTCTGCAGCTGCGGGTAGTTCTCGACGATCACCAGCAGTCGCCCGATGGCGCCGTCGACCTGGTTGGCGGCATCGATCTTCTGCTGGTCGGTTCGGGCGCCGGCGTAGTTCTCGCGCGCCCGTGCGATCTCGCCGAACACGGCCTGCTCCTGGCCGAGCGCGCCGCGGACCGCGTTCACCAGGTTCGGGATGAGGTCGTTACGCCGCTGAAGCTGGGCGTCGAGGTCGGCGAAGGAGCGGTCAACCTGCCCTCGCTTGTCGACCATGCTGTTGTAGGTGCCGCCGAGGATGAGTCCGAGGACGACGACGATCCCGACGACGACGAGGAGTGGGGTCCAGCGGCGCACGCCGGCGTGTCTACCCGATTTACTTGGTGCCCTTGCGCATGGCGCCCATCTGGAGGCCGGGGTTGCGCGAGTTGAACACGTAGGAGTTGACGATCGGCCCGATGTGATTGGGGTCCCACTGCTCCTCGCCCTTGGGGTTCTGGAGCTCCTCCTGCAGCGTCCACGGCTGGTAACGGGCGATCGTCGAGCCGACGGCCCGGAAGACCTGGCCGGTGACGTGCAACGCCTGATCGGACGCCAGCCACACAACCGTGGGCGCCGAGTTGCCCGGGTTCATGGCGTTGAACTCGCTGTACTCCTCCGGCTCCTTCAGCTCCATGTCCTTCACGACGGCGCCCGACATGCGGGTCATGCCGCCGGGGGCAACGGCGTTGGCGCGCACGCCGTAGTTGGCCAGCTCGAGGCTGGTGATGATCGTGAGGGCGGCGATGCCGGCCTTGGCCGAGCCGTAGTTGGCCTGGCCGACGTTGCCCTGGAGTCCGGCGCTTGACACGGTGTTGACCACGGCGGCGCGCGGCTGGTTGCCGGCCTTGGACTGGTCACGCCAGTAGTTGGCGGCATGGTGGGTGGTGGCGAAGGTGCCCTTGAGGTGGACGCGGATGACCGAGTCGAAGTCGGACTCGGTCATCTTGAACAGCATGCCGTCGCGGAGGATGCCGGCGTTGTTCACGAGGATGTCGAGGCGCCCGAAGCTGTCGACGGCCTGCTGGATGAGGTTCTTGGCCCCGTTCCAGTCGGCGACGTCGTCGTAGTTGGCGACGGCTTCGCCGCCGTTGTTGCGGATGACTTCGGCGACCTCTTCGGCCGGCCGCTTGTCGGCGCCTTCACCACCGACCGAACCGCCCAGGTCGTTGACGACGACCTTGGCGCCCTCCTTGGCCAGCAGGAGCGCCTCGCCCCGTCCGACGCCGTGGCCGGCGCCCGTGACGATCGCGACCTTGCCATCCACCAAACCCATACGAAGCACCCCTCGAGAATCACTGACGCAGTTGTCAGGTTCAACGTAGCCGCGCTGGAATGGCCCCCACCAAGCCGCAGCCGTCGTTCGAGGAGAGATACATGGCCGTCGACAAGAGCCTCATCGGGACCCCCACCGGCAAGTCGAAGATCACGATCGAGCGGGGACCGGTGTCGAACTTCGCCAGGGCCGTGACCGACGACAATCCGATCTACCAGAGCCCCGAGGCCGCCAAGGATGCGGGGTTCGACAACATCCCGGCGCCGCCCACCTACAGCTTCGCCATGGCTCACTGGGGCGCGTTCAAGGAGCAGCAGCCGGCCGACGGCAACCCGGGCCGCAACCCGGTGATGGAGATCATCGGCACGCTCATGCAGAAGGGTGGCCTCGTCCTCCACGGCGAGGAGGAGTTCGAGTACCACCGCCCGCTCGTGGTCGGCGATGTCCTGGAGGGCGAGGGCAAGGTCACCGACGTCTACGAGAAGGACAGCAAGGGCAAGACGATGACGTTTCTCGTCACCGAGAACGTCTTCAAGGACGCCAACACCGGCGAGCCGGTTGTCACGACGAGGATGAACCTCATCCACCGCAGCGGCTGACGTGCGCGGCCCCGGAGAAGGGGCTTGACGTGAATCCCTAACAGCGTTAGGTTCTACGAACGATGGTCGTAGAACCGATGCGCGATAGGCGCGCCGAACGGCGTGAGGCCACCAAGGCCGAGATCCTCGACGCCGCTTGGGAGCTTGTGCGGGCCGAGGGGCTGGCGACCCTGTCGCTTCGCGACCTGGCGCGCAAGGTCGGGATGCAGGCGCCATCGCTGTACTCGTACTTCGAGTCCAAGCACGCCATCTACGACGCCATGTTCCTTCAAGGGAACCTGGAGCTGCTTCGTCGGTACGAGGCGCTGCCCGAGTTCGACGACCCCGTCGACGAGTTCCGGTCGAACGCCCGCCTGTTCGTCGGCTTCACCGTCGAGGATCCGGCGCGGGCCCAGCTCATGTTCATGCGCAGCATCCCCGGGTTCGAGCCATCGGCGGAGACCTACGGAGTCGCGGTTCGGATCGTCGAGCGCGGTCGCGAGCGGTTCAAGAAGCTCGGCGTCACGAAGCCTGAGCACTTCGACCTCTGGACCGGCATCGTGTCCGGTCTCGCCTTCCAGCAGATCGCCAACGAGCCCGACACCGAGCGGTGGACGCGGCTCGCAGACGAGGCAGTCGACATGTTCCTCGGCCACATCAACACGAAGAGGGGGAGGGCGAAGTGAATGAGACCGTGGTGCGGGTCGAAGACATCGCACCGATCAGTCATCGGGAGGGGATGGCCCTCGCTGACACCGAGTACCAGCGCTTCGCCGGCGTGCTCGGCCAGCTGCAGGGCGACGACTGGACGAAGCAGACCGTCAACACGGACTGGAACGTCAAGCAGCTCGTTGCCCACGTCCTCGGCTTTGCCGAGGGCAATGCCTCGTTCCTGGTGTTCTTGAAGGCCCAACGTCAGGGCGCCAAGCGAGCCAAGCAGAAGGGCTACGACCACTTCGTGCACGGCATGAACGAGGTGCAGGTCGAGGAGCGCGAACGCCTGTCGACGGCCGAGCTGGTCGAGGGGTGGAGGCAGGCGTGGCCGAAGGCCCTCAAGGGCCGCCGGCGGTTCCCGCCGTTCATGCGGCCGCTGCCCTTGGACTTCGGTCCTGTCATCGGCAAGAAGCCGATGGGTTCGTACCTGATGGATGTCGTCTACACGCGCGACACCTGGATGCACCGCATCGACATCTGCCGGGCCGTCGGCCTCGACCCCGTGCTCACGCCCGAACATGACGGACGCCTCGTCGCCGACATGGTCGCCGAATGGACGCGCCTCTACGAACTGAACCTCACGCTGCACCTCGAAGGACCCGCCGGCGGCACGTACGTCAGCGGAGACGGCAGTGAGCAACTCACGCTCGACGCCGTCGAATGGATCTGGATCCTGTCGGGCCGGGGTACCGGTACCGGCGTTCTCGAAAAGGAGCTACCTCTCTGATGGAAACGCAGATCAACGAGATCGCCGACGGCATCTACCGCCTGTCGACGTACACCGACGAGATCCCCGGCGGGTTCGTCTTCAACCAGTACCTGATCGATGCCGACGAGCCGATGATGTGGCACCTCGGTCACCGTGGCCTGTTCCCGCTCGTGTCGGAGGCGGCATCGACTGTGCTCCCGGTCGAGCACGTGCGGTGGCTGTCGTTCGCCCACGTCGAGGCCGACGAGTCGGGCTCCATGAACCAGTGGCTGGCCGCTGCGCCGCAGTCGTCGGTCGCACATGGGATGACGGGTGTGATGGTGTCCCTCAACGATCTGGCCGACCGTGCGCCTCGCGCCCTGGCCGACGGTGAGGTGCTCGACCTCGGGGGGAAGCGCATCCGTTGGATCGACACCCCGCACGTGCCCCACAACTGGGAGTCCGGGCTGGTCTACGAGGAGACGACGGGCACGCTGCTGTGCGGTGATCTGTTCACCCGCACGGGTGACGCCGGCGTCATCAGCGACGCCGATCCGGTCGGCCCGGCGGCGGCCGCCGAGGACATGTTCAACGGCACGTCTCTGACGGGTGCGACGGCACCGACGATCCGCAGGCTCGCCGAGTTGCGCCCGGAGCGACTCGCCCTCATGCACGGCCCCGTCTTCACCGGCGACACCGTCGCCGCCCTCAACGCCTTGGCCGACGATTACGACGTCCGCCTTCAGAAGGTGCTGGCCGGATAGCCGCTACTCGAGGACGCCGTCGGCCGCCAGCGTCTGACGCTCGGCCGCCGACAGGCCGAGGATGTCGGCGAGCACTTCGTCGGTGTGCTGGCCGAGGACGGGGCTCGGGCGCTGGTACCCGGCGGGCGAGTTCGACAGGCGGAAGCCGTTGTGCTCGTAGGCGCCCGGGCCCATCTTCGGGTGGGTGAGCTCGACGAAGTGTTCCCGGGCCGCGAGCTGCGGGTCGTTGAAGACGTCGCCGAAGTCTGCGACCGGCACGGCCTCGATCCCGAGCGCCTGGAGCTGCTCCGCGACCGCGGACGCCTCTCTAGTGGAGGTCCACGCGGCGACGGCCGCTTCCACCTCGTCGACGCGCTCGAGGCGGTCGGCGACGGTGGTCAGCTTCGGATCGTCGAGTCCGATCACACCCGCGACTCGGGCCCAGTCGTCGTCGTCCCAGACCGCGATGGCGATCCACCGGTCTTCGCCCGCGCACGGGAAGGCGCCGTGGGGCGCAGCGACCGCCGAGCGGTTGCCGTCCCTGCCCCGCACGGGCTCATCGAGGAGCCACGACGACAGGCTCCAGGCGGCTGCCTCGACCTGGGAGAGGTCGACGTAGACGCCGCGGCCCGTACGCCGGTGGTAGAGCAGGGCGGCGGCGAGGGCGGCGGCGCTGAAGCGGGGGGCCAGCGAGTCGGTGATCGTGCCGAACGGACCGACCGGTTCGCGGTCGGGCCAGCCGGTGAGGAAGTTGAAGCCGCTGAGTGCAGCGCCCTGCCCGCCGAAGCCGGGATAGTTGCGGTGCGGCCCGGTCTGGCCGAGCAGGCAGGCGCTGAGCATGACGAGATCGGGCTTGTCCTGCGACAGGGCGTCGTAGTCGAGCCCGAAGCTCTTCATCGCCTTGGGAGCGAAGTTCTCGGTGACGGCGTCGGCCCACTCGTCCACCAGCCGCTTCGCCAGCGCCACGCCCCGCGGGTCTTTGAGGTTGAGCGTGATGCCGAGCTTGCCGGCGTTGAGGGCGTCGAACATCGCCGAGGCGTCGAGTCCCTCGGTGGAATACGTCCGCAGGAAGTCCGGCCTGCTCCGCGATTCCAGCTTGATGACCGTAGCTCCGTGCTCTGCGAAGTACCGGGTCGCGATCGGCCCCGCCGCCCCGGCCCCGAACTCGAGGATGTTGGTCCCCGCCCAGGCTCCTTCACCGTTCTTTGCGCTTTTTTTGCCCTCTGACCGCCGCGAACCCGCAAAGAACGGGGACGTGCGCGGCTGGACCTTCTCGATGACGCCGTCGTGGTCGCGAACCTGGACGAAGGAGACGGGGAAGTCGGCGAAGTCGGCGAAGGGGCCGAAGAAACCGCGGCTCTGGAGTTGCAGGTTGGACCGGATCTCCTTCGGCGAGTTGATCGGGGCGAGCATGAGGTTGGTCTCGCAGGCGATGGCGTAGAGGTCGGCCATCCTGCGCGTGGAGAAGTACTCGGCGATCGGCTCCTCGATCGCCCGCAGTTCTTCGTCGGAGACCTTGTTGTGGTTGTAGGTCGTCCAGTCCCGCTCGGTCAGCGCGGGGGCCTCGATGCCGGCTTCGCCCACCAGACGGGTGATCGTCTGCAGTGTGGGGATGCGGGCCTTGCCGCCCCGGAGCCCAAAGGACACGAAGCCGTCGGCGCACGGCCAGATCTCCCGCGTGCGGCCGATGTTGGCGCCGGCCCGGCGCCCTCGGTCGGGAAGGCGTGCGAAGCGGCCGGCGGCGCCCATGTTGGCGACAAGGACGGTCTCCTGCAGGGACAGGTCGACGTGCTGGGGCTGCCCGCTGGCGAGGGCGGTCATGGTCGCCAGAGCCGTTTCGGCCGCACCGTGGGAGTACGACGCCGGCTCCGCCGGACGGACGGGGGCCCTGTCGGGGTCGCCGGTGGCGAACATGTTCCCGCTCGAAGCCATCACGCCAAGGTCGGTGGCGCGCCACCCCGCCTTGGGGCCCGAGAGCCCGAAGGGGGTGACGTCGACCCAGACCGCCTGCGGGGCCCCCCCGCGGTCGGCGACGACGCCTTCCGGTGACGACGGGGTGGCGATGACGACGTCGGCCGACGTCAGCAGCTCGTCGAGCCGGCCGGGCTCGACGATCTCCTTGCCGGCGTCCCAGACCTGCCCCCGGAGCGAAGGGTCCGGAGGTCCGAGACGGACGACCGTCGCGCCCAGGTCGCCGAGAATGCGGGCCGCCGTCCGCCCGGGCTCTTGGGCCAGGTCGAGGACGAGGAGGCCGCTGAGCAGGGCGTTTTCGGACACGAGCGCCGACGGTACCCGAACAACAGGATTCGGCAGCAGGGATATCGAATACCTAGCGTGGTGCGCGCCATGAAACGGGTCACCGGCAGTGGGAGAATCGCGGGTCGCTCTCGCCACCCGGAGGACACTGCTCTGCGTAGACACGCCTTTTTCCTTCTGCTCCCGATCATCGCCCTCGTGCTGCAGGCGTGCGGCACGCGGCTGCCCAACAGCGCGTTCGTGAACGCCAACCGGAACGGATCGAACGCAGGCGTGGCCGCGGGCGACGCGGCCGGCGGCGACCAGTCCTCGACGTCGGGGAGCACGGGCGACCAGGGCACCGCGGGGAGCGCCGGTGTGAGCGGCTCGGGCACGAGCGGCGCGACCGGCGCCGGGGGAACCTCGGGCGGTGGCGCCGGCGGCAGCAGTACCGCGGCAGGAGGCGGGAGCGGGGGCCCCAACACCGCGAGCGACGTGGGCGTGACGCCGACGTCGATCAAGATCGGCAACATCACCTCGATCCAGGGCCCCTTCGGCCCTGACGCCTTCAGTCCGATGCTCTACGGCCTCGAGGCATTTGCCAGCTCGGTCAACGCCCGCGGCGGCGTCAATGGGCGCAAGCTCAACATCGACTTCTGCGATGACAAGGGCTCCGGGGACGGCAACTACGCCTGCGCCCAGAAGCTCGCCGACCAGGACAAGGTCTTCGCCTATCTGGGCAACAACTCCCAGGCCAGCGGCCGGTCGGCCAACTACAACTACACGAAGGGCGTTCCCGACGTCGCTCCGCCGCTCAACAACGGGTACCAGAAGTATCCGACGATGTTCGACTTCTACGGCAACAACGGCGCTACCCGCGACGGCAAGCAGGTCGGATTCCAGGGCAAGCGCTGGCAGACCACCGGGTTCTACCGGTGGTTCAAGCTGAACCGCGGCGTCAGCAAGCCGGCCGTGTTCTTCTTCAACATCGCTGTGTCCCAGCAGCAGGGGTACGCCAACGAGGCCGACCTCGCTGCTGAGGGGATGAACACCGTCTACGAGGGCGGCGGCTCCCACCAGGGCGAGAAC
>JAFASB010000045.1 GCA_019244985.1 Acidimicrobiia bacterium
GAGCAGGTTGTAGAGGGGCGACGGCGCCGTCGTGCGGTCAAGCGGAATGACCATGCCGTTCGGGTCGGCGGAAGCCGTCAGCCGCATGGCGCCCGGTGGCTGTGGCGGGTCCACCGGGGAGAGGTCAACGAACGGTTCACCCAGCGAGCTCTTCTGCTTCACGTCGGCCCGAAGCTCACGGGCCATCGGGCCCTTCGGCCGCACCGCCAGCTTGAGCTCGACGGCGTCGGGCTTGAGGCGGGCGCTGCTGACCTTGCCGATGGGGATCCCGAGGTAGCTGACCTCGGCGCCGGGCAGGGCACCGCCGGTCTGGGCCATCTCGACAGTGATCGTCTTCGGCTTCGTGAAGCGGACGCCTGCGAGTCCGACCGCGGCCCAGGCAATGGACACGACCCCTACGACCGCGACGAGGATCAGGTTCACCAGGTGACGACGCGTGAACTTCATCCCGTCACCGCCCCCCGCTGGCCGTCGTCATCATGAACGCCGAAAGTCCGCCGTCGTCCGCCGAGGAGGGACCCCGCCCGGAGTTCTCGTTCGCCGATCCGGCGCCGAGGTTGACATCGCCGGTGTGGGCTGGGTCGTTGATGCCCGGCATCGTCGGCGTGCCGGTCACCTGCACCTGGCCCTGCTCCTGGCGGCCCCGTGGCCCCTGGTCGGGTGCGCAGTGGCCGCCGCCCGTGTCGACCCGGGCCACTTCGGGATATACGGGCTGCAGCTCCTGGATCCAGTTGCCCTGGACCGTGCACTGCCAGCCCAGGTTGAAGTCCGGGAGGGCGTCGAGGCCCTTCATGAAGTCGTCGAGGTTGGAGACGATCTGATCGAGCACGTCCTTGGTCTGCTTCCCGCTCGCCGCCAGCTGGGCTTCGTGTTTGACCAGGAGGTCCGACGCCGAGTCCGAGAGGTGACTGAGGCTCGTCGTGAAGTTGCCCAGCTCGTCGCGGTGCGCATCCAAGGCCTTGAGACCCGCCGCGAACTCGTTGACCGACTGCGCGAGCTGGGACGTGTTGGGGGAGAGCGACGCCGCCACCTGCTCCACCTTGTCGATGGTCTGTCCGAGCGCCTCGCGATTGGAGTCCAGGGCGTTCGAGGCGCCCGACATGGCGTCGAACAGGTGCTGCAGGCGCTCGGGATGGCCGCCCCACGCGTCGTCGAACGTGGTGATCATGCGGTTGAAGTTGTCAGCGGTCACCTGGTTGACCAGCTGGCCACCGAGTGAAACCACCTGTTCGAGCTGCGCGGCCCGCCGCGTGCGCGACAAGGGGATCGTCGTCCCGTCCTTCAGCACCCCGTCACCTTGGGGCTCGAGGTCGATGAACATCTCGCCGAGCATGCTGGTCTGACGCACGACGGCGTTGGTCTGCGCCGGCAGGTGCACGTCCTTGGCCACGGTGAACCCGACCTTGGCATGAAGGCCGTCGACCTTGATCGACGTCACCTTGCCGACCTGAACGTCCTTGAGGCGCACGCCGTTGTTGCGCACCAGCTCGGACGCGTCGGCAAGGACGGCCGAGTAGTGGTGACCGCTGTCCTTGGGCCGGAGGACGATGAAGCCGACGGCCAAGACGGCCACGGCGACGACCCCGCCGAGCACGCGCTTGAAGGTCGTCACCGTCAATGCGTCTGACCCCCGTTGGGCGGGATGTTCTTCTGCGGATGGCAACCGCTGGGGTCCGGCGGCGGCGCCGTTTGCGGTTGGCCGCCCTCATAGCCCGGTTCCTTGGTCGAGTTGTTGGGTGTGTTGTCGATCTTGAAGCGGCCGTCGGGCGAGCTGTAGGTGGGCAGCAGCGGCCCGGGCCCCGTGTACACCGTCGGGTCGACCTGCCACGGCACCAGGGCGCGTGCCGCAGAACAACTGAAGTCGACCGAGGGGAACACGGTGTGGTCGTCGCCGGCGGATCCCGGGCCCCCACCCTCGTTCAACTGGTGGGGATACGGCAGGAACATGATCCCGGAGATCTGCTCCATCATGAAGAAGTGGTCCCCGTCGTGGTGGATGGCGTTGTACCAGCCGTAGGCGTAGTACGGGACCTCGTTCACGATTCTCGACCAACCGTCGGCGTGGTCGGCGAGCTGCTTGCCCGTCGTCGACAACAGCTGGACAGCCTGGACGATCTTGTCCTTCTCCTTGCTGGTGAAGTCGGTCAGGGTGCCGAGCAGCTTGTCGAGGCCGGAGACACCGGCGTCCAGCGCGCCCTGCTGGGCGAGGAGCGCCTGACTCACCGCTGTCGACGACCGCAGGATGCGCGTGATGTCGTCGTCCTTCGCAGCCAGCGTGCCGATCACGCGCTGGAGCTGCTGGAGGGAGTCGTCGAGGGCGTGCGATTGGGCGGCGACCGACTCGCCGACCTGCGCCAGGCCGCTCGTGGCGCCGGCCAGGGCGTTTCCGTTGCCCTGGAGCGCGGTCCCGAGCTCGTGCACCAGATTGCCGAGAGCTTGAGCGTCGATCTCGCGCATCACCCGGTTGGTCTCATCGGTGAAGTCCGAGACCTCGGCCGGGACCTGGGTGCGCTCGAGCGGGATGTGGGTGCCGCTCGCCAGCTTGGGCCCGCTGCCCGACCACACCGGCGTGAGCTCGACGTAGCGGGAGCCGATGAGGGACCGAAGGCGCACGGTGGCCGTGGCGTTCGGGTCGAGGGAGACGTCGTGCACCGACATCGTCACCCGCACCCTGTCGGTCACCGACTTCACCTCTTGGACGCTCCCGGCGCTCACGCCCTGTACGAGTACGCGCGACCCGGGGTAGAGGCCGATCGTCTGCGGGAAGTCCGCTGTGATCTGCAGCGTCTTGGGCTGGAGCGGGTTGGCGACGACCTTGACGCCCCAAAGGCTGAGACTGGAGATGCCGAAGGCGAGGACGATCGCGGCGACGACGAGTCGGCGCACGTTCGAGCTGAGAGGCGCCCGCTCGCTCATGGCGTGTTCCAATAACCCTGCGGCGCGGGCTGGCTTTGGTCCTCGGTGTCGACCTTGATGCCGGCCACGTCGATCGACTGGTCGTGGGGCGGTGGGCGCAGCCACAGCTGCGGCAGGCCGCCGGTCTTGCCCGGATCACGGCCGTTGTTGTCGCCCAGGTCGATCGGGTTGGCGAGGTACGGCGTGCCCGGCAAGCCGACCGTGTAGACGTTGATCCACGGCCCCTCGGCGGTGACCTTTCGCAGACTCTGGATGTCGTTCGGCAGCTGGTCGAGGGCGATGTTGACCCGGTCCTTCTTGTCGTTGAGGACCTGGGCCACCTGAATGAGATCCGACAGCGTCTTGTCGAGCGTGCCTTGGTTGCGCTGGATCAGAGGAGCGAGGTGATTGGACAGCTGGGTCACACCGTCGAGCAGCGAGCTGAGCTCCTGGCGCCGCGACGACAGGGCGTCCAGGGCGGCCGCCATGCCGTCGAGGCTGGTGCCGAGGGCGGCCCGGCGATCGTCGACTGCCTTGGACAGCGTGTCGCTGGCGGCGATCAGCTTGTCGATGTCGGCGGTGCGGCCGGCGATGTTCGTCGACAGAGAGCTCAGGCCCTGCAGCAGGCGGCTGACGTCGCCCGAGCGGCCGGCCATCACCTTGTCGAACTCCTGCATGACGCTGTTGACAGCCGCCACGTCCGTGCGTTGCACCGAACCCTTGAACGCGGTGAGGACCTCGTCGACGTCGGTGGCCGGCTTGGTGCGAGCCTCGGGGATGAACGCGCCCGACGAGAGCGTCGGACCGGTGCCGGGGTCGGCGATGTCGATGAACTTCTTGCCGAGCAGCGTGCGCAACCGAATCGACGCCGTGATGCCCTGGGAGAGCTTGACGCCCTTGTTGATCGACAGGGCCATCAGCACCGAGTGCGGCTGGCGATCGATGGAGCTGACCTTGCCCACGTCGATGCCGGCGACGCGCACCGGGTCACCGGCGCCGACGTCGCTGGCGTCGGCGAACTGGGCCTTGATCGAGTAGCTGCGGTGGAAGATCTTCATGCCGCCGACGACGTACGCGATCCCGATGAGGGCCACGGTGACGGCGAGGCCGATGTAGGCCGAGCGACGGAGGTTGCGCTCGGTCATTTCCCGCCCCCCTGC
>JAFASB010000147.1 GCA_019244985.1 Acidimicrobiia bacterium
GACGTTGCCGTGACCGTCTACAACGGCGGTGAGTTCGACTACCTCATGAAGACACGGCCGCCCATCGCCGCGAGCTGACGCTCAGAACGTGGCGATGGGGTTGACGGCGCTGCCGGTCAGCCCAGTGAGGCGCAGGGGATTCACTGACAGCAGGAAGTGCCAGCGTGAGAGACGTTCGCACGTTCGTGCCAGCTCCTCGAGGTCCCAGTTGTCGACCAGCCACAAACCCATCGCGACCAACCCGATCACGTGCACGGGGAGGGCGATCGTCCCGTAGCCCGACGGCGAGACGTCGTTGGCGGTATCGCAGCCGATGAACGACGCGCCGCGCTCGTGGAGCCACGGAAGGCACGCCGCCTGCCAGCCCGGCTGGGTGATGCCCTGCTCCATCGGCGACACCTTCCCGGTCTCGTGCCGCCATCTGCCGTAGCCGGTGCGGAGCAGGACCGCATCGCCAGGCTCGACGCGCACGCCCTGGGCGGCCTCGGCCGCTTCCAGGTCCGCGGGGTAGGCGCCCTCCCCGGGCTCGAGCCAGGGCACTTCGCGGACGCGGGCGACGTCCAGCAAGACGCCGCGCGTCAGCATGCCGCCACCGGCGTCGGTGATCGCCAGCTGCTGCGCGCCCGCTTCTTCCGAGACGAGATCAGTAGGACGCCCGTTGTACATCTTGCCGTCCCAGAAGATGTGGCACAGCGCGTCGAGGTGGGTCGTCGCGTAGCCGTGGAACACCAGCCCGGTGATGTGCTCGAGCGACCAGCCGATGCGCGCCTTCGACTCTCTCGAGAGGTCGACCGCCGTGACCGAACCCTCGTAGCCAATCGGGCCCGGGGGGACGTCCCAGCCGCACGACACACTCACCCCCTCGGTGACGGTCGCCGCCGCCTTCCTGCGAACCTCCGCGGTGATGAGGTTCAGCGTCCCAAGCGCGTCGTCGGGACCCCAGCGCCCCCAGTTGGAGAGGCTGTCGAACCAGGAGATGACTTCCTGTTCGGAGGGATCGCTTGGCACGGTCAGGCGCCCTCGATGCGCATGTTGTCGGCTTCCCAGTAGCCGCGCATGGCGGCCAACTTGCCGTTGTCGTCCAGCAGATAGGTGAAGACGCCGTCGATCACGGCGCGCGCCCCGTCGCCGATGTCGGTGGTGATCGTGTAGACGTTGGCGCACTCGTTGCCCGCCGCGTGCGACTCGCGGACGAGGAACTGCACCGGAGCCTTGCTGATCACGCCGTCGTAGAAGGCGGCAATGGCATCGATGCCGCGATGTCCTTTGCCCTCCGGGTCGAACGACGAGACGCCGATTGGGTCCTCGACGACCGCGTCGTCGGCGAACAGCGCCAACCAGCCCTCACGGTCGCCGTTCTCGACCGCGGTGACCGATCGCACGGCCATCTCGCGCGCCGGGTGCGCCGGGTATTTGTCCATCCCTTCCATTGGTCTCCTGACTCCTCAACTCGACGCCCGCTTGACGTCGACGCCGAACATGCGCTGGGCGACGCGACGGATCTGGATCTCCTCGGAACCTTCGGTGATTCGGTAGCGGCGGTGGTGGCGGTAGATGTGTTCGAAGGGCTTGTGGCGTGTGTAGCCAATGCCGCCGTGCACCTGAATGGCAAGGTCGGCCGCCTCGCACACCAGGCGGTTGGCCTGGTAGTTGGCCATCGACACCTTGTCGGAGACCGCCATGTGGTCGTTGCGATCGAGGTGCCACGCCGTCTTGTACACGAGACTCCGCACCATCTCGGCGCGCGTCTGCATCTCGGCCAGTGGGAACTGGATGGCCTGGTTGCGCCACAGCGGACGGCCGAACACGATCCGCTCCTTCGCGTACTCGACGGACTGGTCGACGCAGTACTGCGCGGCGCCTACCCCCGACGCGGCCTGCCGGATGCGGTTCTCGTGGGTGAACATGTTCGCCATCTCGAGTCCGCGACCCTCGCCACCGAGGATGGCGTCGTCGCCGACGCGCACGTCGTGGAGCGTGAGCTCGGCGTGCTCCGACGGCATGTTGAAGGTCCACCACATGAACTCGACGTCGAAGCCCCTCGCGTCGGTGGGCACGACGAAGCACGTGATCCCGTACGCGTCGCCCGGATCGCCCGACGTGCGCGCGAACACCATGTCGTGGGTGGCGATGTCAAGGCCGGTGTTGAAGCGCTTGGCCCCGTTGATCACCCACTCGTCACCGTCGCGGACGGCGGTGGTCTCGAGCCACGTGGCGTCCGAGCCGTGGTCTGGTTCGGTGAGGCCGAAGGCGATGCGCATCTCGCCGGTGAGCATCTTCTCGCACCATTGCTGCTGCTCCGGCGTGCCTGCGTTCCGGACCATCAGCACACTCGGGAAGTTGCCGACGATCGACGACTCGTTCTGGAGATCGTTGTGGAGTCCAAGGCCCTTGGCTGCCAGGTGCTCCCGGATGATCGCCATGCCGAGGTTGGAGCCGTCGGAGCCGCCGAGGTCCGCGGGCAGGGCCCACCGCAGCAGGCCGGCGGCGTCTGCACGTCGGCGCATCTCGCCGAGGAGCTCGTACCACTCCCGGCGCGGGAGGCCGCCGTTGTCCCAATCGGTGCGGGCGTGCTCGCGACGGTGGTCGAAGAAGCGGATGTTGTCGTCCTGCTCCTCCAGCGGCTTGATCTCCGTGGCGATGAACTCGTCGATGCGCTCGAGCAGGGCTCCGATGTCGGCGGGAATCTCGAAGTCCATCTATTCGAACTTCCTCTCTTCCCACCAGGGAAAGCACGACGGCATGTCGGCCGAGACCCGCATCGGGAAGGCGGGCGCGCGCTTCTCCAGGAACGACATGACGCCCTCTCGCGCGTCGGCGGTGCGTCCCTGTTCCCAGATCACGCGCGAGTCGATCTTGTGAGCCTCCATGGGGTGGTCGGCGCCGAGCATGCGCCAGAGCATCTGGCGCGATAGCGCGACCGAAACCCCCGAGGTGTTCTCTGCGACCTCGAGGGCGAGGGCCTTGGCGGCGCCCAACAGCTCGTCGGGTGCGTGCACGCTGCGAACGAGACCGCCGGCGAGCGCCTCGGCGGCCGGGAACACCCGACCGGTCATCACCCACTCCATCGCCTGGCCGATGCCGACCACCCGAGGCAGGAACCACGACGAGGCGGCCTCGGGTACGAGCCCCCGCCGGGCGAAGACGAACCCGAAGCGGGCGCTGTCCGAGGCCAGCCGCACGTCCATCGGCAGTGTCATCGTCACGCCGACGCCGACCGCCGGGCCGTTGACCGCAGCAATCACGGGTTTCTTGGACTCGAAGATGCGCAGGGTGACCAGCCCGCCGCCGTCGCGGGCATCCTCTAGCCGGGCCTCGTTGCCACTCGTGTCGCGATAGTCGAACGTCGAGTCGCCCGCTGCCAGGTCGGCCCCAGCGCAGAACCCTCGACCGGCGCCCGTGACAATCACGGCCCGCACGTCGTCGTCGGCGTCGGCGTGGTCGAAGGCGTCGATGAGCTCGCGCATCATCGTGAACGTGAAGGCAT
>JAFASB010000165.1 GCA_019244985.1 Acidimicrobiia bacterium
TCCGCGCTTTTCGACACCGAGCCGGGAACAAGATTCGGACTCGCATCCGACACCTGCAGGGGCGTGATTATGACTGACCTACGCCTTGACCAGCTTGTAGGTCAGGCGCTTCCCGCCGACCTGGCCCATGAGCCTGCTCATGCGGGCCGTGTCGGTCATCTCGCGGGTGCTGTAGCGGTAATCGAATTCGGCCAGGTAGCGGTTCAGATGCTCCACGGAGACGTGGTGGTGAGTGCCGTCGATAGACCGCTTGAGCTGGGCAAAGAAGGATTCGACGGGGTTCGTGGTGGCTCCGGTGGGGCTGACGTACTCGTCCTCGGCGTGGTTGACCGTCTCATGGGCGACGAACTTCCGACCGACCCGCCCGTAGGCAAGGTGCTGGTCGGTCCAGAGCAGCGAACCAAGGGGGTCCGCCTGCTCCTTGATGGCTTGGTAGAGGTTGTTGGCGTTGACGTGGGGCAGCACCCGGGAACGGGCCTCGCCCGTGTGCTTCTCAATGAGCGTGAACACCGGGGTCTTGCCAGCGGGACCGTGGTCGCCCCGCCTTCCGGCTGGCGTGCATGAACTTCTCGGAGCCGCCGAAGTAGGTCTCGTCGGCCATGATCACGCCTTGGAGGAGGTCGTCGGACCCCTCCATGGCGGCACGGATGCGGTGCATCATGAACCACGCCGTCCGGGGGCAGACGCCGTATTTCCGCTCGATTTCGCGGGCGCTGACGCCGTTCTTGCTGGCGCACATCTCAAAGATGACCAGCACCCACTTGCGGATGCTGACCTTGGTGCCATGAAAGATGGTCCCGGTCAGGACGGAGAACTGGCGACGGCAGGAGCGGCAACGCCACACCCGACGCTCGCTCATGGTGCCGGTGCGGGTCTTGCGGGAGTGGCCGTTCTTCGGCGTGATCAGAACCGTGTCTGCCGACGCACAATGCGGGCACGCAGGAACCGAATCGCCCCACCGCAACTGCTCAAGGAAGGCGTAGGCGTCCGCCTCGGTCCGAACCCTGTCCGCAACCTCAATCACCGTCATACCCATGTCCCTATTTTCCTCGGTGGGTATGACAAATTACGCCGTTGTAGTTCCTACCTGCGGTTTGTCATCGCACACATCCCCAACGCCGCCCCGGGCGGCGGATCCACGGGCTCTAGGAGGCGAAATCCTCGGGGTTGACGCCCTCGAGGAACTCCCGGAACTTCTCGACCTCTTCCTCGTCCTCGTCGTCGCTGACGACCACCGCCGCCTCCTCGAGGACGGCCTCGTTGGCGAAGATCGGTGTCCCCAGTCGGGCGGCGAGGGCGATGGCGTCCGAGGGCCGGCTCGACACCGAGTGACGTGAGCCGTTCGACGCCATCTCGATCTCGGCGTAGAACGTGCCGTCGCGCAGCTCGGTGATGACGATGCGCTCGACGCCGACGCCGAGCTCCTGGAGGAGGTCGCGCATCAGGTCGTGGGTCATCGGCCGCTGGGTGACGACGCCCTGGAGGGCGAAGGCGATGGCCGTGGCCTCGACGGCGCCGATGAAGATCGGCAGCACGCGGTGCTCGCCCTCGGCCTCGCGCAGCAGCACGATGGGATTGTTGGTCGGTAGCTCCACCCGCACGCCCACCAGGTGCATCTCGACCATCGAAATCCAACCTACCCCGCGTAGAGGCCGTCGACGTAGGCGTCCGGATCGCCCTGCAACACCTCGAGATCGCCCTCGATGACCCTGTCCAGGTTGCGATAGCGCTCCGCGTAATCGAGTCCGTAGCCGAGCACGTAGAGGTCTTCGATCTCGAAGCCGACGAACTCGACCGGCGTCGGCACGATGCGCCGCGCTGCTCTGTCGAGGAGCGCGCACGCCGCGACCGAGCGGGGTCCCCTCCGGCGCAGTTCGCCGAGGAGGTAGGCGAGGGTGAGTCCTGTGTCGACGATGTCCTCGACGACCACCACGTCCCGCCCCGACACGTCGATGTCGAGATCCTTGATGATGCGGACGCGGCCGCTATCGGGTGCGTAGGAGGAGATCGACATGAAGTCCACGAGTGGGACGATCGTCATCTCTCGCAGCATGTCGGCGAGGAATGGGATGCTCCCCTTCAGCACGGCGACCAGCACGACCCCGTCGCCGTAGACGGCGGAGATCTCGTGCGCCAGCCGTCGGGCCGCGTCCTTCAGCTCCGCCGCCGAGATCAGCGTCGGCGCGTCCAGGGCTAGTCCTCGAGGTAGTCGCGAAGGGCGTTCCGGAGCATGGTGCTCCGCAACTGCTGGCCGAGGCGGGCCAGCTCGGCGAGCGTCTCGCCAGCCTGACGCCGGGCTTCGGGGTTGCGTTGCTTGAGCATCGGCATCACGACCTGCTCGAAGAAACCGGCCTCCCGCTCGGCCGCCGTCTTGTACATGCGGAGGTGGCGCGCCTCGACGCCGAACTTCATGAAGCCGGCGGCTACGTGGGCTGCGGTGAGGGCGTCGTCGTCGTAGTAGGCGGTGCCCCCCACCGTGCGGTTGGCGACCAGCCCGAAGCGCTCGAGGTCCTTGATGTCGCCGGTCTCGAGCCCGCAGCTGGCCGCCAGCTCCTGCAGGGTCAGGCTCGTGCCCGACCGGGGCGGGGCCAGGGGCTCCGGCTCCTCGGCGGCGGCCGCCGCGATCGTCGCTGTTATCCCGCCGCCCATCGCCGCGGCCTGCTCCTCCGCCTCGCTTTCTGACTCCGAGTCGCCGATCAGGCGGCCCTTGATGACCTTGAGGGGCAAGAAGTGCTCGCGCTGCTGGCGCAGGATCCACCGCAGGCGGGCCACGTCGTTGTCGTAGAACTTCCGATACCCCGAGGGCGTCCGTTCGGGGTCGAGTAGGCCCTGGCTCTCGAGGAACCTGATCTTGGAGATCGTGACGTCGGGGAACTCGTCCTTGAGCAGCGTGAGGACCTCGCCGATCGACAGGTACGGCCTCGTCGCCACTACTGCTCCGCGCCGGTGCCCGAGAAGAAGACGAGCTTGAACTTGCCGATCTGCAGCTCGTCGCCGTTCTGGAGACGTGCTTCGGACTCGATCCGCTCGCGGTTGAGGTAGGTGCCGTTCAGCGAGCCCACGTCGCGCAGCTGGTAGCCGCTCTTGCCGTGGAGGATCTCGGCGTGCCGGCGTGACACCGTCACGTCGTCGAGGAATATGTCGCTGTCGGGATGGCGCCCGGCTTTGGTGACGTCTTGGTCGAGCACGAACTTCGAGCCCGCGTTGGGGCCGCGCTTGACGACGAGCATGCCGATGCTCTCGGGCAGCTCGTCGAGGGTGACGGTCAGCTCGTCTTCGGCCTCGCCCGCGGCCTCGACGGGCATGAACGTGATCGTCGTGTCGTCGCCGTGCGGGCTCAGAGCCGCGCCGCACGAGGAGCAGAAGTTGGCACCCGGTGGGTTCCTGTGCCCGCACTGATTGCAGTACACGACGGCGAAAACCTTACCTAGCGGTGACTATGCCTCGGTGAGCCGTCGGTAGCCCTCGGCGTCGAGCAGGGCGTCGACTGCCGCACCGTCGGCCGGCTCGATGACACAGATCCATCCGTCGCCGTAGGGGTCCTCGTTGAGACGCTGAGGAGCGTCACCCAGCTCATTGTTGATCTCAACCACCGTCCCGGCGACCGGTGCGTAGATGTCGGACACCGACTTGGTGGACTCCACCTCGCCCAGCCCTCCACCGGCCTCGAGGGACGCGCCGAGCTCGGGCAGCTGCACGAACACGACGTCGCCCAACGCATCCTGGGCATAGTCGGT
>JAFASB010000299.1 GCA_019244985.1 Acidimicrobiia bacterium
GGGCGGCGTCGAACTTGCGCTTGGGCCGCTTGATCGAACCCTTTCCCTTCTTGTCCCGGCCGAAGAGCACGGCCGCCCCGCCGGCGAGGATGGAGGCCAGGCCGGCGATGGCGAGGGGCAGGGTGCCCGGGCCGACACCGGTGAAGGCGAGCACGCCTGCGCCGCCGACGCCGCCGACGGCGCCGCCGCTGACGATGCTCGCCGGCGCGAAGTGCACCCCGCCGACCTGGACGCCCGATACCGGGAGCGGGGCCAGCGTGTACTGCGGTGCGCTCACTTCTGTGATCCTCCTGTTGCGTGGTCGATGGTGGTGATTCGCTGCTGGTGATGCGTGCGGATGCGTGCGGATGCCACGGTCCGGTGTTGTGGTGCGGGGGTTAGGCGGCCTGGGTTTGGTACCGGGCGGGTGAGACCCAGCGGCACGACTCCGTCGTGGGCTCCCGGACCGCCTTGATCAGGGCATGCACGAAGTTGACGCGCATGATCCAGTCCATGGCGAGGAGGGCGGGGGCCAGCGGGATGAGCCGCCACTGGCGCAGGAAGACGGCGCCGATCGCGGCCCAGGCGACGTAGCCGGCGACGTACACCGCCAGCAGTTGGAGCGGCCCGGTGGCGGGGCCGAAGAAGCCGAGGATGAGCAGCGCCGGCCAGAGAACGACATACAGGACCCAGTCGAGGATCACACCGAGATAGGCGGCGTCGAAGACCGTCGCCCGCCGACCGATCTTGTGGCCGGCGATGCCCTGCATCGTCCCCCACAGCCAGCGGAGGTTCTGCCGGTACCAGTCGCGCAGCGTCGTCGGGTCCTGCACCCAGGCGACTGCACGGGGCGCGTAGACGATGCGGCCGAGCTGGCGGCGGTGGGTCTCGAGCGTCCAGAAGGTGTCGTCGACGATGTAGGGCGTCTGCTCGCTGGCGACCTGGGCGAGGAGCGCCGTGCGGTACAGCGAGTTGGAGCCCGAGATGCAGTTCATGACGTTGAGCGCCGACTGCCCCCGACGGATGAACAGCTGGTACTTCCAGTAGCCGAAGGCACGGGCCGCGACCCAGGGGTTCCAGCGCACTGCCGGGCTCCAGTCCGACATCGTCTTGCCGACGACGATGCTCACGCCCGCCGTCATCCGGCGCAGGCACTCGGAGATGAAGTTGGGCGCGAGACGGGTGTCGTCGTCGATGACGGCGATGGTCTCGAAGCGGTCGTCGATCTCGAAGTGGCGCAGGGCCCGGGCGATGGCGGCCGGCTTCCCGATGTTCTCGGTGAGCTCGAGGACTTCAGCGCCCGCCGCGTGCGCGAGGGCGGCGGTGTTGTCGGTGCTGCCGTCGGAAACGACGAAGACCGGGCACTGGCCGCGGGCCGCCTCGACGGTCGACGCCAGCTGGGCGCCCCCGTTGCGGCTGGAGATGAGGATGCACGACGGCCGCTTGCCGACGGCGAGCGCGTCGTCGGTGGCCGTGGGGACCGCCTTGCCCGCCTTCGGCATCGCCCGCCCGAGCCGGGACAGGACGAAGAGGAGGAGCCCTCCGAAGAGCAGGGACGTCCACCGTCCGCTTTCCGCCACTGGTAGTGACCTACTGGCCATTGTCTCCATCTCCCCTTGGACAAGATGTCCGCTACGCGGTAGGTGCTGAGCCGCGCGACGTCAAAAGATCCCCTGATCAGACGTCATTTGGTGCTTCCCGCCGTACTACGACTTTGGTACTTCCGTCCATGTGGATAGAAGCGGCCGGGTACTACCCGTGGTCAAAAACCACTAAACCGGAATTCCCAAAAAAATCGGAAATGTCCGAAAAGGCATGGAACGGCTATCGGCCGTCTGGCCGTGGCCGGCGGGCGGAGCGTCGGTTACCGTTTCAGGGGAGACATAGGGGGACGAGGGGAACATGGCGGTCGGGGTCATAGGTGTCGAGGGCGCGCCCGTCCGCGCACCGGTCCGGTGGTCGGCGGTTGCCGCCGGTGCCGGCGCGGTGTTGGTCGCCGCACTGGTCGGCGGGGCGTTGGTCGTCCGGGCCGCCCCGCCCCCGCTGTCGTCACGCCTGCGCGTGCACGAGTACTTCGTCAGCCACCACGACGCCGCCCTCAACCAGTCGGTGCTCATCCACGGCGTCGCGGGTCTCGCCCTGGCCGCGCTGGTCGCGGCCCTGTGGCGGATGTTCGCTGAGTCGGCGTGGGCCGGCGTTGCGCGGCGGGTCTTGCTCGTCGCCGGCTCGGTGGCCGCCGCCGCGTCGTTCTTTCAGCTGTGGGTCGTCCTCAACATCGAGCACCACATCGAGCACGAGGTCGGCGTCCGCCGTACCGACGCCCTTTTCGACGCCCTCAACCGCGCGTGCGCGGTGAAGCTGGTCGCCTTGGCTGTCGCCGTCGCCGCCGCCACCTGGCTGCTGTCGAAGTCACCGGGCTTTCGCCGCTCGGTCGCCAGGGTCGGTTACGTCGCGGTCCCGGTCCTGCTGCTGGCCGCCCTCGCCCTCGTCGCCAAGGGCCCGGCCTTCCGCACCCTCGTCTGGCTCTGGGTCCCCACGGCCGTCGTCTGGGCCGGCGCCACCGCCGCGTCGATCGCGGGCGGGGGTCAGTCGACGCTGTAGAGCTGCCAGGGGTCGGCGATCCCCTTCAGCTCGTGGGCTCCGCGATCGGTGAAGCGCAGGTTTGTGGACCCTGCGAGCAGGTCTTTCACAGTCCGGGTTACGAGCACCTCGGCGGGTCCCGCGAGCGCACAGACACGTGCGGCGATGTTGACGACGATGCCACTGACGTCACCGCCACGGAGTTGGACCTCGCCAGCGTGGATCCCGACGCGGGATTGGAGTCCGGCGCGGCTCGGCACTGGGAACATGGCGAGGATCCCGTACCGGTCGTCTTGACGACCCGACCACGATGCCGCTCCGCCTGGGCGGTCACATCTGTTTCGTAGCCGTGGAACGGGACGGGGTCGGCGCGGATGAGGCGGGCCGACCCGTTCGTGATGAACAGTCCTTGCATCCCTTCGGGGTAGCGGACGGCGCTCCACCGACAGGGTGCAGGCAACCGTCCCGCTCAGCAGCGCAACCGTCGGGCCCGCCGCGCGCACCTGGTACGCGACCTGCCCGTCGCGGCTTGTCACATAGTGAGTGACGCCCTCGAACACGCGCCCTTTTGTAACCGACGCCACAGGACCGCCGCCTAGGCTCCCAGCGGGGGTGTAGCTCAGTGGCAGAGCAGCGGCCTTTTAAGCCGAAGTGCGCGCGTTCGACCCGCGTCACCCCCACTGGACCAATTGCTCTAATCGTCGGGAAAGCCGACCACGCGCCAGCAGCCCTGCCGCGTGAAGGTTCGGCGTCGGTGGCAGTTCGCGCAGACGACCTCGCATTTTGCGATCTCCACGAGCACGGCATCCCAGCTCCACTGACGCACTAACCGCGCGATGTCGCCTCGCTTGTCCCGGAGGTGGTCGAACTCAAGGACGGCGATGTCGCTCTCACCACAATCAACACAAGGGTGCCCCGCGAGATAGGCAGCGAGCAGGCGCGTGTTCTCCTCGATCACCCGCCGGTTGCGGGCGCGGATCCGCGCCATGTGACGTTCGAAATGCGCGTAGTGATAGGCCTTGTTGCAGTCGCGGCAATTCCACTGTCGACCGTCTTTCGACGTCGACCGCTTGTTGAACTCCGCGAGTGGCTTCCACTCTTTGCAGGTGGAGCACGTCTTGCCCTCGGCAGGTGTTTCTCGTCCAGCATCCGGCGCCTTTCGAGGTCGGGACGTGGAAACAGCGGGATGCTGTGGACGAAGACGTCGGGTCGTCATCAGTATACCTGCTCAAGCGAACATACGTTTGGGATTCGGGAGTGAGAGACTGGGACCGTGTTCGACGTCGATGAGCTGATCTCGCAGTGCCAGGCGGCGGTCGGGGAGAGCGAGCCGCGGCGGGCTGTGCGGGAGGTGCTCGAGCGGACGATGGCGGACGCGGACGCTGTCGGGGACGTGATGCGACCGCGGCAGGGTGGGCTGAACATCCTGCACTCGGCGCCGGACCTCACGGTGCTGCACGTGGTGTGGGCGCCGGGGATGGTGCTGTTCCCCCACGACCATCTGATGTGGGCGGCGATCGGCATCTACTCCGGCCAGGAGGACAACAGCTTCTACCGGCGGGATCCGGAGCGGCCGACGACGGTGACGTCGACCGGCGGCAAGGAGCTGAAGGTCGGCGACGTGCTCGTGCTGGGCAAGGACGCCATCCACGGCGTCGCCAACCCGCTGGACAAGATCACCGGCGCCATCCACGTCTACGGCGGCGACTTTCTCAGCCAGCCCCGCAGCCAGTGGGGGCCGGGCCCGCTCGAGGAGCGGCCCTATGACATGGCCGTCGTGAACGGCCAGTTCGCGGACGCCAACGCCGCGGCCGGGCTCACCGCATGACCATCGAGACGAGACCGTTCGGCCGCACCGGGCACGACAGCAGCCGGGTCATCTACGGCGCGGCCGCCCTGTGGGCGATGAAGGGCGAGAAGGCGGAGGCGGTGCTCGACGCCGCGCTCGCGGCCGGCGTCAACCACATCGACACCGCGGCCTCCTACGGCGACTCGGAGCTGGCCCTTGCTCCGTGGCTGCGGACACACCGCAACGACGTCTTCCTGGCCACCAAGACCGGCGACCGTGACGGCGACGCCGCCCGACGCAGCCTCGAGAAGTCGCTCGAGCGTCTCGGCGTCGACCACGTCG
>JAFASB010000374.1 GCA_019244985.1 Acidimicrobiia bacterium
TGTTCTGGCGTGTCGTGATGTGGCCCCAGCCGCGCGAGTAGGTGTCGGCGATGTGGGCGAGCATGTCCAGCTGGTCGGGCTGGATGGAGCCGTACGGCACCTTCACCCGCACCATTTGGTTGTGGCCGCCCTGGCGCTGGCCGTAGATGCCGTTGTTCAGACGGAAGACGCGGAAGGCGTCCTCCTCGACCTCGCCGTTCAGATACAGGTCGAGCTGCGTTCTGAACTTGTCGATGTCAGCTCTCTGTGCGGGATCGATCTCCCGGATCAGCATGCGGCGACCTCCTCAGGGCACGGGCGGCATCGGAGCCGGCGAAAGCGCGCGGCGTCCGCTTACGGCAGGAGGCGACAGGTCTCGTCGAAGTCGAGGTGCGGTGTCACACCCATGGCGATCGACGGCGCGCCGAGTTCACGCAGCCACGACCGGCGCGGGATGGAGGGCCTCACGAGCATCCAGTCAAGCATTCCCGACAAATCTGATCAAGTTTTGGGCACTACTGCGAGTGTGTCAAGTTGCACTTGACACACTCGCATGTGTCAAGGCATCCTTGACACATGGAAGAAGCACACACCACTCAAGATCAAGATCAAGGTTCTTCGAGCCAGCGCGAGGTTCCTGCGCTGCTCAAGCAGGCCTGGGAGACGGCCACCGGCAACGCCGATCCCCTCGAAGCCCTCGGCGCCACCCGGGCGCTGAGCGCCCAGCTCCCGACGTGGGAGGCCCAGCTGGTCAAGGAGGCCATCGCCGAGGGCGCCACGTGGGAGACGATCGGCGCCTCTGTCGGCGTGAGTCGGCAAGCCGCTTGGGACCGCTTCCACCACGAGGTGCACGACCTGCGCCGCCAGATGCGTAAGGACATGCACGACGTGCGCAAGAAGTACCGGGAAGAGGCCATGAAGATCCGCGACAGCTACAGCGACAAGCTTGGCCCCCACAAGCGTGGCGGCCGCGGCCGCAGCCGCCACGAACACGAAGACAAGGAGTAAGACCCAGCCGACCTACCGCGGTAGCCTCAGAGGACAATGCCATTCTCCTCTGAGGCAACCGAGGATGCCCCCGCGTGGCGGGATCGGGCCCTCCGGCGCTCGCTCGACCCGGCGGCGACGCGCTCGATGGAGCGTCTCGACCGTCTGCTCGACGCCGCCCGCCAGCTCACCAACGAGGCCGAGGACGCCTCGTTCACCGTTTCCGAAGTAGCGGCGAGGGCCGGCGTCTCCCTCAAGACCTTCTACCGGTCCTTCGAGGGCAAGGACGACCTCCTCCTCGCCCTGCTCGAGGAGGAGAGTCGCACCGGCGCCTCGATGCTGCGCGACGCCCTCGAGCGCAGTGACTCGCCCGACGAGCGCCTGCAGCGCTACGTCCGCGCCCTGTTCAAGCTGGCCCGCCAGGCGCCCGGCTACACACACGTGCTCGTCCGCGAGTATCGGCGCCTGAGCGTCGAGCAACCGGCGGGCCTCACGAGCGCGCTCGCGCCGCTCGTCGAGCTACTCGAGGAACAAGTCGCCCGTGCCGCGGAGACTGGGCGCGCTGCGCCCGGTGATGTCGCGCGGGCGGCTGAGCTCGTCTTCGCCCTCCTGCTCGACGGACTGGCCGAGGTCGCGCTCCTCGGCCGTGACAGCAAAGACGTGGCCTCGTCCATTTGGCGGTTCGTCGCCGGTGGGCTCGGCCTCGACCACAAGGAGATGCAGTGACCGACACCGCCGAGTCCGTCGATCCCGGCGCGATTCTCTTCGGCCACGGGGTTGCCGCCGCGCCGCAGGAGACCTACGACCGCCTGCGGCGAGCGTGTCCCGTGTCCCGTTCGGACTTCAACGGCCACGCGTCCGTGTACCTCACCCGCTACGAGGACGTGTGCTGGGCCTTCCGCCATCCCGAGGTGTTCAGCTCGGAGGGCGACGCCCTCTCGATCGGCGAGCAGCCGCTGATCCCGCTCCAGGTCGACCCGCCGCAGCACACCGACTACCGCCGATTCCTGAATCCTCGGTTCGTGCCGCGCGAGATCAACCGGCTCGAGCCCGACGTGCGCGCCCTCGTGCGCGAGCTGCTCGACGGCTTCGCCGACCGTGGTCGTTGCGACTTCCACGAGGAGTACGCCACGCCGCTGCCGTCGGGCATCTTCCTCGCCCTGATGGGCCTACCGATGGACGACCTGCCGCAGTTCCTGCAGTGGCGCGACAACACCATCCGTCCCGACGTCGACCCGCTCGACTTCGAGGGAGCGGCGGCCATCCGCAAGCAGACGGCCCACGAGATCAGCGACTACTTCCGCAGCGCCATCGCCGACAAGCGCGTCAACCCCGACGATCGTCTGTTCTCCGAGATCATCCACGGCAGGGTGGCCGGTCGCGAGCTGACTGAAACCGAGCTCCTCGGCATCGCCCACCTCTTGTTGCTCGGCGGCCTCGACACCGTGACGGCCACGCTCGACTGCATGATCGTCTACCTGGCCAACCATCCCGACTTCCGCCGCCAGCTGGTCGATGACCCCGGCCGCATCCCCCAAGCGGTCGAGGAACTGCTGCGCTGGGAGACACCCGTGATGGTGATCCCGCGGACGGTCGCCAAGGAGGTAGAGATCGGCGGCGTAACCCTGCAGCCGGGTGACATCGCGACGCTCGTCCTCGGCGCAGCCAACCTCGACGACGACGAATTCGGAGATGCCGGCGTCCGCTTCGGCCGTGACCCCAACCGCCACGTGGCGTTCGGTGGCGGCAACCACCTCTGCCTCGGTGCCCACCTGGCGCGCCTCGAGGTGCGCATCGCCCTCGAGGAGTTTCACGCCCGCATCCCCGAGTACCGAATCCAGGAGGGCGCCGAGTTGCAGGTCTCGCCCGGCATCCGCCAGGCAGAGCGTCTGCAGCTCGAGTGGGACTGAGGTGGCGCTGCGCTACAAGGTCGTCTCCGTCGACGACCACCTGATCGAACCGCCGGACCTCTTCGAGGGACGGCTCCCTGCAGCCATGCAGGAGCGGGCTCCGAAGGTCGTCGAGCTCGAGGGCGGCCGCCAGGCGTGGGAGTACGAGGGCAACCTCTATCCGAACATCGGGCTGAACGCGGTGGTCGGCCGTCCCAAGGACGAGTGGTCGATGGACCCGGCCAATTTCGACGAGATGCGCAAGGGGTGCTGGGACATCGACGCGCGGGTTGTCGACATGGACGCCGCGGGTATCGCCGCTTCGCTCTGCTTCCCGTCGCTGATCGCGGGCTTCGCCGGAGGTGTGTTCTCGCGGTCCGATGACGCCGAGCTGGGCCTCGCGTGCGTACGCGCCTGGAACGACTGGCACCACGACGTCTGGGCCGGCACCCATCCGGGCCGCATCATCCCGCTGCAGATCCCGTGGCTGCAGGATCCTTCCGTTGCCGCCGAGCTGGTCCAGGCCAACGCCGAGCGGGGCTTTCGAGCCCTGAGCTTCCCCGAGTTCCCTGCGCAGATGAAGTTGCCGTCGCCGCACAGCCGTCAGTGGGATCCGCTCTGGACCGCGTGCGCCGAGACAGAGACGGTCGTCTGTCTCCATACGGGCTCCGCGTCGTGGGCGCCGGTCCCGTCGCCCGACACGACGTTCGAGCTGTACCCGACGATCTTCCCCGGCAATGCGTTCCTCGCGTGCGCAGACTGGCTGTGGTCGGGCGTCTGCACTCGGTTTCCGACCCTGAAGATCGCCATGTCCGAAGGCGGCGTCGGCTGGGTGAACATGCTCGCCGACCGGGTGGACTACGTCCTCGACCATTCGGCGTCGGGCACCGAGAGCGGCGGGTGGCACGACACGCTGAAACCCGGCGAGGTGTTGGGGCGCAACTTCTGGTTCTGCACGATCGACGACCCGAGCACGCTCGACGGTGTGCTCGAGCGTTTTGGGCCCGACCACGTGATGATCGAGGTCGACTATCCCCACGCCGACTCCACCTGGCCCGACACCCAGGAGTTGCTCCGCGAGCGGCTGGCTCACTTCGACGACGAGGTGGCCGCCAAGCTCACTCACGAGAACGCGGAGGGTCTGTTCCGATGGCCGACCTCCTGATCAAGGGCGGCCTCGTCGTCGACGGCACCGGCGCGCCGGGCAGGGTCGCCGACGTCGCCGTCACCGGCGGACGCGTCACCGCCGTCGGCACCGACGCCGACGGAGCGTCGCAAACCTTCGACGCCACCGGGCTGGTGGTGGCGCCCGGGTTCGTCGACGTGCACACCCACTACGACGCCCAACTGTTCTGGGATCCAACCGCCAGTCCGTCGCCGCTGCACGGTGTCACCACCGTCGTCGGTGGCAACTGCGGATTCACACTGGCGCCTGCCGGGCCCGCCCACGCCGACTACTTGATGCGGATGATGGCGAGGGTCGAGGGCATGCCGCTCGCCGCCTTGGAAGCCGGGCTGCCGTGGGACTGGGAGGGCTTCGCCGACTGGCGCGGCCGCCTCGACGGCGTCATCGCCGTCAACGCCGGCTTCCTCGTGGGCCACTCGGCCGTGCGCCGCGCGGTGCTCGGGGAGGGAATGCACGAGCCCGCGACAGGCGCACAGATCGAGACCATGGCGCACCTGGTCGGCGACGCGTGTGCGGCCGGCGCCCTCGGGTTCTCGACCTCACAGGCACCGACCCACAACGATGCCGACGGAGAACCCGTCCCCTCACGGGCTGCGACGGCGGACGAGCTCGTCGCCCTCGCGGCGGTGCGCGACGCCGAGGGCACCACGCTCGAGATGATCCTCGCCGGCTGCCTCAACGGCTTCACCGACGACGAGATCGACCTGATGACGCGGGTCTCGCTGGCCGGCGGTCGCGCAGTCAACTGGAACGTGCTCGGCGTCTCGGCGATGAACCCCACGGGCCACGAGTCCCAGCTGCGGGCGTCGGACGTCGCCGCCGAGCGCGGCGCGCGTGTCGTCGCTCTCACCCTGCCGCACACGACCAAGATCAGGTTGTCGTTCTTCTCCGGGTTCGTCTTCGACGGCCTGCCCGGCTGGCGCCCGGTGATGGCGCTGCCGCCGGTGGAGCGCATGCGTGCCCTCGCCGATCCCGAGACCCGCCGCCGGCTCGCCGAAGGGGCGTCCTCCGAAGAGGCGGGCATCCTCCGAGGCCTCGCCAACTGGGGGCGCCTCGAGCTGGTCGAGACCTTCGCCCCCGAGAACGCCGCCTTCGAGGGCAAGCGGGTCGCGGATGTAGTCGATGCCAAGGGTGGTGGCGACCCCTTCGACGTCCTGCTCGACATCGTGCTGGCCGACGGCCTGCGGACCGGACTGTCGCCGGGCGGCCTGCACGCGACGGCCGACGACTGGAAGTTGCGGGCCGACGTTTGGCGGGATCCGAGGACGGTCGTCGGGGGGTCCGACGCCGGCGCGCACATGGACATGATGTGCGGCGCCATCTACTCCACGGCGCTCCTCGCACACGGCGTGCGTGAGCACGAGGCGCTCACGCTCGAGGAGGCAATCCGGCTGCTGACCGACGAGCCTGCACGCCTGTACGGGCTGCGTGATCGCGGTCGCGTCGCCGAGGGGTACGCCGCCGACCTCGTCGTGTTCGATGCGGCGCGCGTGGGCTATCGGCCGGAGCGCACGCGCGACGACCTACCCGGCGGCGCCTCGCGGCTTTACGCCGAAGCCGACGGCGTCGAGGCCGTGTTCGTGAACGGCACCCGGATCGTCGACGGCGGGGCGTTCACGGGCACCACGCCCGGCGCCCTCCTGGCCTCGGGCCGAGACACCGAGACCGTTCCGCTTTCTGCCTGAGCGGACGGTCTCGTTCAGGACCGCAGCAGCTCAGCGACTTGGAACGCCAGGTCCAGTGATTGGCGGGCGTTGAGTCGGGGGTCACAGGCCGTCTCGTAGCGCTCGTCGAGATCGGCGATGGCGTCGGTGCCGCCGAGGCACTCGGTGACGTCGTCGCCGGTCAGCTCGATGTGGACGCCGCCCGGCCATGTGCCCTCGGCCCGGTGCACTGCGAAGAACGACCGGATCTCGCTCATGATCGCCGCGAAGTCACGGGTCTTGCGACCACTCGGAGCTACGAAGGTGTTGCCGTGCATCGGATCGCACTCCCACACGACGGGGTGACCAGCGGCGTGCACGGCCTGCACGATCGGCGGTAGGAGGTCGTCGATCCTGTCGGCGCCCATCCTCGAGATCAGCAACAGCCGGCCCGGGATGCGCTCGGGATTCAACGCCTCACAGAGCTCGAGCACTTCATCCGCGCTCGCCGACGACCCAATCTTGCACCCCAGCGGGTTGCGCACGCCGCGGAGGAACTCCACGTGGGCCCCGTCGAGCTGGCGCGTGCGCTCGCCGATCCAGAGGAGGTGGGCGGAGCAGTCGTACCAGTCGCCGGTGAGCGAGTCCTGTCGGGTGAGCGCTTCCTCGTACCCCAGCAACAGCGCTTCGTGGCTGGTGAAGAAATCCACCTGGTGGAGGTTCTCCTCGGCCGACAGGTCGATGCCGCACGCCGACATGAACCGCAGCGCCCGCTCGATCTCCGAGGCGATCTTCTCGTAGCGCTGGCCCTCGCGGCTGGTGGCGACGAACTCCTGGTTCCAGAGGTGGACCTGGTTGAGGTCGGCGAAGCCGCCCTTGGTGAACGCCCGCATGAGGTTCAGGGTCGACGCCGACTGGTTGTAGGCCTGGATCAGGCGCTCGGGGTCGGCGACCCGCGCCTCTTCGGTGGCGGCCGGGTCGTTGACGATGTGGCCGCGGAAGGCGGGCAGGACTCGGTCGCCGACGGTCTCGGTGGGGGAGGACCGCGGCTTGGCGAACTGGCCGGCGATGCGGCCCAGCTTCACCACGGGAACGCCCGACCCGTAGGTCAGCACGACCGCCATCTGAAGGATGACCTTGAGCTTGTCCCTGATCGAGTCGGCCGAGAAGCCGTCGAAGGACTCGGCGCAGTCGCCCGCCTGGAGCAGGAACGCGTGCCCTTCGGCGACGTCCCCCAACACGGCCGTCAACCGGCGGGCCTCGCCTGCAAACACGAGCGGGGGAAGCGTGTTGAGCCGCTTGAGGACGTCGTCGAGCCGGCCCTCGTCGGGCCACTCCGGCTGCTGGCCGGCGGGCCGCGTGCGCCAGCTGCTCGGCGTCCACGTGTCGTTCACAGGTACCAGCCTACGAAACGGCGCGACCAACGGTGATAGGACGTCTCGCCATGCACCGACTCGGGGTCTTCGGCGGAACGTTCGATCCCGTCCACAACGGTCATCTGGCGGCGGCCGTCAACGCCCGCAGGGCGCTCGCACTCGACCGGGTCCTGGTGGTTCCGGCGCGTGATCCTTGGCAGAAGCAGGACCGTCGACTGGCCCCGGTGGAGGACCGCTTGGCCATGCTCGAAGCGGCCTTCGACGGCGTCGACGGCGTCGAGGTCTCCCGCCTCGAGCTCGATCGACCGGGCCCGACGTACACCGCGGACAGCGTCGAAGAACTGCATGCGGCGCGGCCCGAGGACGAGATCTTCCTCATCGTCGGCGCCGATGCTGCGTCCGACCTCGAGACCTGGGACCGGCCTGAGGTCATGCGCGACTTCACGACGATCGTGATCGTCAGCAGGGCGGACATCGCCGAGCCGGGCGCGCCCGGGCCGAGGTGGCGGGTCGAGCACGTTCGCATCCCGCCGCTGGCGATATCGAGCACCGACCTGCGCCGCCGTGCCGCTGCCGGCGACCCGCTGGAAGGGCTCATGCCGCCCGCTGCCATCCGCTGTTTGCGCGAACGCGGTCTGTACGCTGACCGTGGATGAGGGAAGTCCCCTTCGCCGACCTCGACGTCGACGAGA
>JAFASB010000414.1 GCA_019244985.1 Acidimicrobiia bacterium
CCCGACCGGCTCGGCCGAGCGGCGCTGCTCGTCGGCACCCTCGGTTACCTCGGCGGGGGCCGCGCGCCGGTCGCCGCCGACCATGACCGCCGCCGCCTTCTCGAGGATGCCATCGAGGGGCTGGGCGCGACGGAGCCTGGCCTGCGGGCCCGTCTGCTGTCGCGGCTGGCGCTTGAGCTTGCATATACCGACGAGCGGCCGCGCATGGCATCGCTCACGCAAGGGGCCGTCGAGCTCGCCCGCGAGGCCGGCGACAGCGTGGCCCTGGGCTCGGCGTTGAGCGTGATGGACAGCATCCTCTGGGGCCCCGATCAGGTGCAGGAGCGAGTGGCGGCGGCCAACGAGCTCGTTCGCCTCGGCGACGAATCCGGCGATCGAGAGCTCACGCTGCAGGGTTACGCGTGGCGGCTGCAAGCGGTGCTCGAGATGGGCGACACCTCGGCGTTCCACGACGACGTTGCCCGTTACCAGGCCCTCGCGCGGGAGCTCCGCCAGCCGCTCTTCGTTGGGTACGCGGACATGTTCGGAGCCCTCCGTGCCTGCCTGGCGGGCGACTTCGCAGGGATGGAGCGGCTCGCCGTCGAAGCCCTCGCCGAGGGTCAGCGCCAGAATGAGCTGGCGTCCGCCTATTTCGGCGCCCAGATGTTCTGGGTGTGGTGGCAGCAGGGGCGGCTGCCCGAGGTCGAGCCCGCCCTCGACTCGATTCTCAGCGAGACGCCGGCTGAGTTCCCCACCGCCCAGGCCGCCATGGCACTGGTCTGCGTGGAGCTCGGCCGCCGCGACGAGGCCGTCGCCCTGCTCGACGCCCTCGCCGGCTCGGCGTTCGACGACCTCCCGCGGGATACGAGCTGGCCGGTGACGATGACCTTGCTGACGCCCGTGATCGCCCAGCTCGGTGACGCCGACCGCGCCGCCATGTTGCACCGCCTGCTCCTGCCGTTCGCCAACCGGGTGGTGGTCGTCGGCCCGCCGCCCGCCGGCTGCTACGGCCCGGCCGCCCAGTATCTCGGCATGCTGGCGGCGACCATGGGCCGGGAGGAGGAGGCGGCCGCGGACCTCCTGCTCGCCCGCCAGCTCTCGGAGTCGATGGGGGCGGCGGGGTTCGTCGCCCACGCCGACTGCGAGTACGGCGCGCTGCTAGCGGGAACGCCTGACCGGCGCGCCGAGGGCGACCGCTTCTTGACCCAGGCAGCCGAGGCGGCCGGCGCCCTCGGCCTCGCCCGGCTCGCCCGGCGGGCCCGCTCACTGCGCAGGTGATTGCGCGTCGTGCCCGTCGGGTACGAAGCGAGTGTGCAGATCATGGTTGTTCTCTCGCTGCCGCGGGACGAGGAAACCATCCCCGTGAGCAGGCACATCGCGGTCGCTGCCATGTCCGAGATCGGCGTCACAGAGGACTGCACCCACGACATCGCCGTCGCCCTCACCGAGGCGTGTACCAACGTCCTGAAGCACTCGGGCCCGGGCGACGAATTCGAGGTCAGCCTGGAGGTTGACGAGGACGGGTGTGTGATCAGGGTCATCGACACCGGTCACGGTTTCGACTCGAAGTCATTGGGCCTCAGTCACGCCGACACGTCCGCCGAGCAGGGTCGCGGCATCGAGCTGATGCGCGCCCTCGTCGACACCGTGAAGTTCATCTCCAAGCCCGAGGCAGGCACGATCGTGCACCTCGAGAAGACGCTGGCCTACGAGGAAGGCTCGTTCGTGAGCCGAAAGAAGGCTGCGTCCGACGGACGTCGCTAGCGCCGTCTGCGCAGTCGCCGTGCCAGTCCGCCGGCGGCAACGAGCCCTGTACCCGGTAGCAGCAGGTCGGGCCCACCCGTGTGCGCCGTGGTGCCGCCCGTGTCCACCTGACCGGCACCGGGCGTCGCCAGCCCGCTCGAAGGGGCGCTCGTCGCCGTGCTGCCCGACGCCGACGCCGCTGGCGCGGTCGTGGCGGTGGAAGTCGACGTCGGGGTGGCCGTCGTGACTGTCGTAGCCGTCGACTGACCGCCGATCGGCGGCTGGGTGAGCGGGACGGTCGTCGCCGGAAGCGTCGACGGCGTCGAGGAAGTGCTACCGCCCGAGGTCGACGCCGTCGTTCCGTTGGTCGTCGGCGTTGCGGAGGTCGAGCTGGTCGTGCTTTCACCGTTGCGGACGACGGCCGCGGCGATGCCCGCGCCGAGGACACCGAGCACCAACACAGCTAGCGCGACAGCAAGATCGCGTCTCAGATCGCTTCCTCCGGGGTCTTTGCGGGGCCGGCTTCCGCACCGACGACTATGCCGTGCCGGCCACCCCCAGGCGTGGACCCCTACGATTGGCGCCACGCGGGTGTAGCTCAACGGTAGAGCTCCAGCCTTCCAAGCTGGCTACGCGGGTTCAATTCCCGTCACCCGCTCTAACAAGAGCGATTCAACAGTGGTCGGGGAGGGGGGATTTGAACCCCCGACCGCCTGCCCCCAAAGCAGGTGCGCTACCACTGCGCCACTCCCCGGTCGCCGAAGAATCGTACAGGCGGCCCTACGGCAGAATCGGCCAGCACAGCTCGGTGACGAGGTCGGCCAAGATCGGCGGCGTGATCGGTTACGTAGCTGCCGAGAGCGCCGTAGGTCATGTCGAGGGTGGTGAACGGCCCGCGATGGGCCATCACCGCGCACGTGAGAGCCGGCTGCCGGCTACCAGTCTTGAGCGGCGACCAGAGCCGCAGCGAGCGGCTCGAGCGCGGCCATCAGCTCGTCGAGCTCGCCCGAATCGAGAGTTTCGTAGGGCCTGGCCGCGAGCTCGTCGGTGAGTTCCTCGACCCGCTGTTTCACAGCGCGACCGTGCGCGCTGAGCCAACCGTCATCGTCGATCAGGCCGCGAGCGCGCATGCCGTCGATGACGGCGGCCAGCTGGGCGCGCGGCAAGTGATGGATACGGCCGAACTTCTCGGCAGGCATGCCCATGGCGAGGGCGAGCAGAACGTGTGCCTCGGTGCGGCCGACACCCTCGATCATCAGGGCGACGATGTGTCCGTCGCCCCGGTGCTCGCGAAGCAAGGAGGCGGCGTGGAAAAGCCGGGCTACGACGTCATCGGGAATCGGGAGCGCGAGCAGCGCGGCGTACATCGGCCGACCCTCGTACGGTGCGCTGGTCGCGGCCTTGGTGAGCAGCTCGGCGGCGCGGGCGAAGCCGGGCGAATCGACGTGATCGCCGAGGATTCGGCGCAACGCCTTTGCGCACCCCGCGAAGCGAGCGGCGATCGCCGCTTCGGGCGTGGTGGTGCGCCACACCTTGGGGATATGGCGCGCGACTTCTCCGGGAGCGAAGTTGTAGAAGAGTGCGTCCACGACCTCGGCAGTGGCGAGCCCGAGGGGCGCTGCCCGCCCGGCGAAGTAGGTGTCCCAGTAGTCGGTGAACCCGAGCGCGAACAACGCTTCGTTGGGCTCGTCCGCGGAGTACGGGATGACGCCGATCGGCTCGACGAGCTCGAACATTCGGCGTGCCATCGAGTTCATGGCGACGCAGATGCCGTCAGCGCAGTCTCCACTCGATGCGCTTACCCGACGCGAAGAACGCCTGGCCCTCGGCGATCGACTCCTGATTGGTGCCCATGGCGATGTAGCCGTACGCCTGGTCCAGCGCCTGCAGACGGCTCTGCTCGAGGGCCATCCAGATGGCCCGCAGGGTGCCCTGGATGGCGAGGGGCGGCGCCGAGGCGATGGCCTCGGCTGCCCAGGCGGCTGCGTCATGCAGCTCGGCCGCCGCCACGACCTCGGAGACCATGCCGACCTGGAACGCCCGTTGGGCCGACATGCGTTCGTGGTTACCTAGCAACGAGAGACGCATGATCTCGCTGAACGGCATCTTCTGCAGCATGTGGATGGGCTCGAACGCGGCCGTCATCCCGTAGGTGACGTGCGGATCGAAGAACGTCGCGTGCTCGGCGGCGATGATGAACTCCACCTCGCCGAGCATGTAGAACGCACCTCCGCACGCCATGCCGTTGACCGCGGCGATCACCGGCTTCCAGAGGTCGTTCGACTTGGGACCGATGTTCTCGCCCGGATCGTCGAACATGAACGGCGTCGAGCCCGAGCCGAGCTCGAGCTCGTCGGGGCGGTCACCGCCCATGGTCTCTGTTCGATCGATGCCGGTGCAGAAGGCCTTTTCGCCCGCGCCGGTGAGCACTGCGCACCGCACGTCGTCGTTTCCGCGGAGCCCACGCCACATGTCGCGCAGCTCGTGCTGCATCTTTGCGTTGAAGGCGTTGTGCACGTCCGGCCGGTTCAGCGTGACCCAGGCGACGCCGTCCTTCTCTTCGTACAGGATGGTCTCGTAGTCAGGCACGTACTGGGCTCCATCTCGTCGAGCATTTCGCCAAGCGGGTCGGTGTGAATCACACCCTGAGGCGCGAGGCTTAGACGATACGTTGGCGTCGATGCGTCCCGCGGGTGAGCATGGACACGGATCGTCTTAGCCGCTGGATGGACGACGAGGGCTTGCCGGGGAAGGGCGAGCCGCTCACGACCTCTTTCATCGCCGGCGGCTCGCAGAACGAGATCTACGAGATCCGACGCGGCGAGCTGCACGGCGCGCTGCGCATCCCTCCGCCGTCGGCGCCGGGTGACCGCGACGAGGGGATCTGGCGGGAGTGGCGGATCACCGAGGCACTCGAAGGGACCGACGTCCCGCACACGCCGGCCATCGCCGCGTGCCGGGACCCGAACGTGCTCGGTCGTGCCTTCTATCTGATGGGGTTCGTCGACGGCTGGTCGCCGATGGGCCTCGAACAACCGGACGGGACACGACCGTGGCCCGAGCCCTTCCTCAGCGACCTCGACGCGCGCAAGGGGTTGGGATTTCAACTCGTTGAGGGCATCGCGTTGCTGAGCACGGTCGACTGGCGAGCGCGAGGTCTGGAGGACATCGGCCGACCCGACGGCTTCCACGACCGCCAAGTCCAGCGGTGGTCGACCTTCCTCGAACGCTTCAAAGGGCGGGAGCTTCCGGGGTTCGAGGAGGCGAGAGCATGGCTGGAGACCCGCCGCCCGATCGACTACATCCCCGGGATCATGCACGGCGACTACCAGTTCGCCAACGTGATGTTCCGGCACGGCGCACCGGCCCGGTTGGCGGCGATGGTCGACTGGGAGATGGGCACCGTCGGTGACCCGAAGCTCGACCTCGCGCATGTGGTGCAGGGGTGGCCGGCCGACACGCTGGCCGAGGAGGCGAAGACCAGCGGGTACGTCGATGTCTACGGAATGCCGTCCAAGGACGAGCTGGTGGCCCGGTACGCCGAGCTTTCCGGCCGGCAGGTCGATGACCTCGATTACTACGTGGTGCTCGCCAAATGGAAGCTGGCGATCGTCCTGGAGCGCGGATACCAGCGCGCCGGCGACGATCCGAAGCTTCAAGCCTTCGGTCCCATCGTGCTCGACCTCATGCAAGGGGCGGCCGACCTGACTGAGACCTCTGACTACGGGCGCTGACTGCGCTCGATCAACCGAGGATCGTCAGCGAGGATGGATGGGTCCGTCGCGTCCGCGCAGCGACGGGGCCGGACGGCCGGTGCGGTGGGCGATGATTTCGGCGCAGATGGAGATGGCTGTCTCCTCCGGTGTGCGAGCTCCGATATCAAGACCGATCGGTGCCATGACGCGTTCGAGGCGGGCCTCGTCGACGCCTGCGTTGCGCAGCCGCGCGAGGCGCCCACTGTTGGTGCGCCTCGAACCCATGGCCCCTAGGTACCCGACGTCAGTCTCGAGCGCGGCGAGGATGGCGGGCACGTCGAACTTGTGGTCGTGGGTGAGGACGCACACGGCGTCACGCGCGCCCAGCTGTTCTCCGACCTTCGCGAGGTAACGATCAGGCCAGTCGACGACAACCTCGTCTGCTCGGGGGAATCGCTCGTGGGTGGCGAATACGGCGCGGGCGTCGCACACCGTGACCCGATAGCCGAGCGTCTTCGCGACGTTCACGAGCGCGGCCGTGAAGTCGACGGCGCCGAACACGATGAGCTGCGGCGGCGGCGCGAAGGACTGGATGAAGACGGCGACGTCCTGGCGGCGCGCCTCGCCGTGCAGGCCGTAGTGGCGCATGGTCGTGTTGCCGGCTGTTAGTTCGGCGAGCGCGTCGCGAACGACCACGCGGTCGAGGTCCGCGTCACCAAAGCTGCCGACGGCGTCGAGCCGGGGTCGGACCAGGACGGCCGCGCCTGGCCGCGGCCCACCGACCATCGAAGCCAGCGCTACCGGGTCCTCGGCCTGGATGGCATCGCGCAATATTTCGTACAGCGACACCGGCGACTACCAGTCGAGAGGCTCGACGAAGACCGAGATGATCCCGCCACAGGTCAGGCCCACCTCGGAAGCATCCTCGTCGGCGATGCCGTACGTCAGCAGCTTTGGTTCCCCTCTGACGAGGACCCCGAGCGCCTCGGTGAGGACCGCACCTTCGACGCAGCCTCCGGAGACCGACCCGGCAACGTCGCCGTCTTCATTGACGGCCATCGCCGCGCCGGGCAGACGTGGGCCCGATCCCTCGACGCTGACGACGCGGGCCAATGCCACGCGCTTGCCCTGACCCCGCCAGCGTTCGACGTCGTCCAGTACCTCTTTCACGGGTCAAGGCTGGCACAACGGCCGATCTTGAGAAACCTTCAGGTTCCTGCGCAAGACTCGAACAAATGCGTGTGCTGGTTGCGGACGACGATGTCGCCGTCCGTAGTTCGCTTGAGCGGGCGCTGCGGCTGGAGGGCTACGAGGTGACGCTCACCGCTGACGGACGCCGCACGCTCGCCGAAGTGATCACCTCTCGGCCGGATGCGCTCGTCTTGGACGTTCGTATGCCGGAGCTCGACGGCCTCGAGGTCTGCCGCCGGCTGCGGGCGATGGCGGATCCGACCCCGGTGCTCATGCTCACCGCTCGGGACTCAGTGTCGGACCGTGTCGAGGGTCTCGACGCGGGCGCCGACGACTATCTCGTCAAGCCCTTCGCCCTCCCTGAGCTGCTCGCTCGTCTACGCGCCCTGCTCCGCCGGTGGCCTGCGGAGGGCGAGATCCTGCGTTTCGAGGATCTGTCGTTGGACCCGGTTGCCCACCAGGCCTTTCGGGGCGAGCGCCTGCTGAGGCTCACACGGACGGAGTTCGCGTTGCTCGAGCTTTTCCTCGATCACCAGCGCCAGGTGCTCCCGCGCAGCGTGATCATCGACCGGGTGTGGGGCTACGACGGGGGCACGGGATCCAACTCGCTCGAGGTCTTCGTCGGATACCTGCGGCGGAAAACCGAGGAGCTCGGCGAGGCGCGGCTCATCCAAACCGTGCGTGGGGTGGGCTACGTGCTTCGCGAGAAATGACGTTTCGGGCGCGCATCACTCTCGCTGCGGCCGGGGCCGTAGCGGCCGCGGTCCTTCTCTCGAGCGCATTCGCATTCTTCGCACTCCGCCACGACCTCGTGCACTCGCTCGACGAAACCCTCCGCAGTCGGGTAAACGCCGTCGCCCGCTTGGCGCGACAAGGCGAGATGGCCGAGGGCGCTGAGGGTCGCGACGAAATGGCGCGCGTCGGCGGTCTGGCCCAGATCGTCGCAGCGGATGGGTCGGCAACGGCGCTGG
>JAFASB010000095.1 GCA_019244985.1 Acidimicrobiia bacterium
CGTGGCCAAGAAAGCTCTTACCGACAACCCGTCGCAATCCACCAGCGCCGGCGGCTTCTTCATCGCCGCCCAGCCGAAGGCCACGGCAGAGGGCAACGTCGTGTTCGCGTTCGTGGCGTCCGAGCCGACAACGCTCGTCGACAACACCCGCAACTCCCTGTTCCGCACGCTCTTCCTCGTCGCATTGGGCGCCTCGCTCCTCGCCCTCGTCGTCGCCCTTGCCGTCGGTGACCGCATCGGCTCGGGTCTGCGCCAGCTCACCGCCGCCGCCGAGGGCATCCAGGCCGGCGACCTGAGCGTGCGCGCTGCGGTACGCAGCGAGGACGAGATCGGCGTCCTCGGCAACACGTTCGACTCCATGGCGACGTCGATCGAGTCGCTGGCCGACGAGCTTCGACAGGCCGCCGACGACGAGGCCCAGCTCCGCAACCGCCTCGAGGCCGTCGTCGCCGGCATGGGCGAGGCGCTGATCGCGGTCGACGGCAACGGACGCATCACGACCTTCAACCGCGCCGCCGAGGAGCTCGTCGCCCGTCCGGCCACCGCCGCCCTGGGGCGACTGATCGACAAGGTCGTCAAACTGACGAGCGAGGACGGCCAGGACCTGTCGGCCCGCATGCGGAAGCCTTCTGCGGCGCCCTGGAACGAGGCGGGCCACGTCGTCCAGCGCGGCGGAACCGAGGTCCCGGTCGTGCTCTCGGCCGGTGCCCTTCTCGCGGCGTCCGGCGAGCTCGCTGGTGCCGTCTTCGTGCTCCGCGACATGCGCCGCGAGCGCGAGGTCGAGCGCATGAAAACCGAGTTCCTGTCGAACATCAGCCACGAGCTGCGCACGCCGCTCACCCCGATCAAGGGTTATGCCGAGATGCTCCGGCGGCGCGACGTCCCGCGTCCGCAGGCGCGCGAGTTCCTCTCGGGCATCATCGACTCGACCGACCGGCTCGAGCGGGTCGTCGACCTCCTGGTGTCGTTCGCCGCCTTCGAGGCCGGCCGCCTGCGCCTCCGCGCCGAGCCGCTCAAGGTCCGAGAACTGCTCGACGACCTGGGAGCCCGCTGGCAAGCCAAGCTCGATCCTTCTCATCCGCTCACCAAGCGGGTGGCTCGCAACCTGCCGGAGGTGCTCGGCGACAAGCGCCTGCTCGAGCGGTCGCTCGACGAGCTGCTCGACAATGCCGTGAAGTACTCGCCCGGCGGCGGGCGGGTATCGGTGACGGCGAAGCTCTCGAACAACGGGAAGGGTCCCCAGGTCGAGATCGCGGTGACCGACCACGGGATCGGGATTCCCGAGGACCGCATCGACAGTGTCTTCGACGAGTTCGCGCAGGCCGATGCATCGGCGACGCGCGAGTTCGGCGGTCTCGGGCTGGGCCTTTCGTTCGTGCGCCGCATCGTCGCCGCCCACGAGGGCGATCTCCTGTGCGAATCGAAGCCGGGCAAGGGGTCGACGTTCTCAATCGTGCTGCCTGTCATGCCGAAAACGAAGAAGAAGCGCAGATGAGACGGTTCGGTTCGCTCGTGCCTGTTGTGGCCGCCGTGGCCATCCTGGGTTCAGGGTTCGCGGCGTGCACGAGCCGCGCCCTCGGACCAGGAGAAGCGCGCCTCACCGTGACGTCGGGTCGGGTGGAGGTGGCGGCGACCGGAGAGGACTGGCGGAGCGCCCACACCGACGAGCGCCTGCACCGCGACGACCGGGTGCGCGTGTTGTCCGGTCTGAGCGAAGTGCACTTCTCGTCCGACCGAACGGTCGAGCTCCGGAACGGGTCGGAGCTGCAGGTCCTGAGCCACCCCGAAGTGCTGCGCGGTGACGTGCTGGCCAGCGCCAAGGCGACGCCGCTGACGGTGTCGGCGGGCAACGCAGAGGCCCACGTGCACGATGGGGCCGCCCACGTGTCCCGCGCCCTCGGTGTGACCGTGGCGTCCTATTTGGGCGACCTGACGGTGACCTCCGCTGGCCGTGACCTGACCGTGCCGGCGCTGCGCCAAGCCGGCGTGCCCGGACCCGGCCTCGTTCCGGCAGCGCCGTCGCCGCTCGACTACCAGCCCGACAACCCGTGGGACCGCCGGTACCTGGGCGACGCCATCGACCTTGGCGACGAGCTACAGGCGCGCGCCGAGGGCTTCACCGCCCAGCTGGCGCCTGACGAGGGCCACACCGCTGGCTTCTACCGCGAGCTGCTTCCGTCCCTCGACAAGGAGCCCGCGTTCACGCAGGCGCAGCTCGACCCCAACCTGAGTCCCGGCGACACGCTCGTCGGTGCAGCCATCGCCGTCGAGGGCAAAGACGGTGACTTCTCAGACCGGTGGCAGTCCGTGTTCGGCTTCCACGCCCAGGGCGCCCGTTGGGGGCTCGTTGCGCTCGACCAGCACGTCTCGCGCGCGCCATTGCTCGCCCAGGTCGACGACGCCCTTGGTCGCCATTCGGTCGGGGCGACCGTCGCCGCCCCGGCGCCCCAAGGGGGCACGCCGCTCTCGCCGCTCGCCACGACGCCGACGACCCCGGCGCCCGCACCTCTGACGCCGACCGGCGGCGGTCCGGCCGGAAACGGAAGCGGCGCCAGTGGCGGGACGAGAAGGGGCGCACCGCCCACGACCGCTCCGTCGAACCCGCTGCTCCCACTGCTGCCGGGGAACCCCTCTCCGTCGCCGACGACGACGGTTCCACCGTCCAATCCCGTCGGTGGCCTCCTCCAGGGGGTCGGCAACGTCGTGGGCGGCCTGCTCGGAGGCCTGCTCGGCGGCGGTCGCTGACGTAGCGTGAGTCGATGAGTACGGGTCGCGTCCTTGTCATCGACGACGAGGACGACATCCGCGAGCTGTGCAAGGTCAACCTCGAGTTCGAGGGCTTCAGCGTCGTCGATGCACCCAACGGGCCGGCCGGACTCGAGCGCGCCGCCCGGGAGCTCCCCGACGTGATCTTCCTCGACCTGATGATGCCGGAGATGGACGGATGGGAGGTCCTCCGCCGGTTGAAAGAGGACGACGCCACCGCCCAGATCCCGGTCGTGCTCCTCACCGCCCGAACCGGCGAGGACGACCAGATGCGCGGGTGGCAGGAGGGCATCCTCGAGTACGTGTCCAAGCCCTTCAATCCGCTCTCGCTGGTGGAGTGGGCGAAGCGGGCGATGGAGCCCCGCGATCCGGGCGAAGAAGGCGAGCGCCGGCAGCGCATTCTCGATCAGCTGCGGCTCATTCAGGACCTGCGCAAGTCCTGACGGTCGCCGTCGGCGCGCTGCCCGGCTTCTAGGCTGGCGTGCGTGGCGGACGACCGCATCGTCATCTCGTCGGAGCCGGCTGTCGTGCCGGACGAGGTCGCCCGGCACTCGTTCCCCGTTGTCTTCAGGGGCTACGACCAGGACCAGGTCCGTCGTTATCTGAAGAAGGTCAGCGACGAGCTGGTTGCGGCGCGCCAGCGCGAAGCCGAGCTCCGCCAGGCGCTCGACGAGGCGCGCAACACCCTTGCCCATCCCGAGATCGACGAGGCCACGCTGACGGCCGCCCTCGGCGAGGAGACAACGCGGATCCTGCTCAGCGCACGAGAGGCGGCGGCCGACATGCGCACCAAGGCCGAGGAGCGCGTCGCCCGCATGGTGCAGGAGGCCGACGAGCACGGAGCCCGGCTCCGACTCGAGGCCGAGAACATCCTCGCCCGGCGCGTCGAGGAAGCCGATGAGGTGGCGGCCACTATCAGAGCGGCCGCCGAGGCCGAAGCCCGTCAGGTGCACGACCGCGTCCAGGCCGAGCTCGACGCCGCGAAGGCGCGAGGCAAGGACATGATCGCCGAGGCACAGGCGGTGCGCGAACGGATCATCGGCGACCTCGCCCGCCGTCGCCGGGCCGCCCAGATCCAGATCGAGCAGCTGCTCGCTGGTCGCGACCAGTTGCTGGATACGTACAAATCGGTTCGGGGAACGTTCGACGAGATCTCGGCCCAGCTCGAACACGCCGAGGACGAGGCGCGCGTCGCAGCCGAGGCCGCCCATCGCCGCGTCCTCAACGCTCCGTCCGACGACTCCGACCTGGCGGCCTATGCGGCCGGCGACGACGCGCACGCATCGGAGCCGGAACCCGAACAGCTCTCCGCGCCGCCGCCCGAGCCCGACGCGTGGGCGCTGCCCCAGCCACCCGTGGCCGCGCCCGTGCCCGCGTCGCTGTCGGTCACGGTGTCAACGCCCTCACCGGCGTTGCCCCCCGAGCCCCAGCCCGAGCCGCCTCGCTCGTCGCTCGTCCGCCTCGAGCCATTCGACGAGGAGGAGGGCGTGCGCATCATCGGTCCGGTGTCGCAGCCCCAGCCCGACGTGTCGCCGCAGGCCGAGCCCGAGCCAGCGCCCGTGGTCACGCCCGAGCCCGAGGTCACGCCGGCAGCTGCGGTCGAGCCGGAGTCGGCCGACGAGCACCACGAATCGGTCGACGACCTGTTCGCCCGGCTCCGCGCCGAGCGCCAGGTCGCGGTGGTCAACGCCGAACAGGTGCTGGCCAATGACGAGGACACCGGTGTCGAACCACCGCCGGCCGATGTCGAGGAGTCCTCTCCCGTCGAGGAGACGTCCGTCGCCGACGCCGACCGCTTGCTGCTCGAGCGCCGCGACGAGTGCCTCGAGCCGGTCGCGTCGGACCTCGTCCGCCGGCTCAAGCGCGTGCTGCAGGACGAGCAGAACGAGATCCTCGACCGGCTCCGGCAGACGCGGGGGAGGGGCGGTCCCGACGAGGCGCTGCCCCCGGCCCCCGACCAGGCCGCCCGCTACCGGGACGCAGCGGTCGGCCCGCTCACGGAGGCCGCGCAGGTCGGCGCCTCGTTCACGGGCGCCGGACCGGTGGGCGACGTCTGGGCGCAGGCGTGGGCGCAAGCGATGGCCGACGAGCTCGTCGGGGGCCTCCGCGATCGCGTCTCCAGGTCGTTCGCCGCGGTGGGCGAGACGCCGGAGGGCAACGACGCGGCCGACGCCCTGGGTGCCGCCTACCGGCAGTGGAAGACCGACCGCATCGACCAGGTCGCCCGTCACCACCTGGCGGTGGCGTTCAACGGAGGTGTGCTGGCGGCGTCGCCCGACGGCGCCATGCTGCGCTGGGTGTTCGGCGACGGCGGACCGTGCCCCGACTGCGACGACAACGCCCTCGCCGGGCCCACGGCCAAGGGGGAGGCGTACCCAACCGGACAGCACCATCCGCCTGCACACGCTGGGTGCGGCTGCCTTTTGGTCGCCGATGCTGGCTGACCGGTCGCGAACGGCGGCGGTCTCCTAGGCTTCGCCCGTGCGCTCCCCCGACGTGCCGCGACGGCGCGTTCGCACCACCCGCGGCCGGGTCGGCCTGCTGGTGGCAGCAGTCGTCATCTTCATCCTGATCATCTCGCTGCGCGGGATCGCGGGCTTCTACACCGACTACCTGTGGTTCCAGGAGCTGCACCTCACGGCCGTGTGGCGAGGCGTTCTCGGTGCCAAGGTCGGGCTGGCGACGCTGTTCACCATCCTTTTCTTCGTGTTGATGTGGGTGAACCTGGCGATCGCCGACCGCATTGCCCCTGCCTTCCGCCCCATGGGTCCCGAGGAGGAGCTGGTCGAGCGCTACCACCAGGTGGTCGGTCCCCGGCAGTTGCTCGTGCGCACCGCTGTGTCGGCGCTGTTCGCCCTCATCGCCGGCCCGAGCGTCGCCGGGCACTGGAACCAGTGGATCCTCTTCACCCACCACGTGCCGTTCGGCATCAAGGACCCGCAGTTCCACAAGGACGTCGGCTTCTTCGTCTTCCAGCTGCCGTTCTTGAAGTTCCTCGTCGACTGGCTGTTCGCCTCGACGATCATCATCCTCATCGTCACCGCGGTGGCCCACTACCTCAATGGCGGCATCCGGGTGCAGGCCATCCAGAAGGTGACGCCGCAGGTGAAGGCCCACCTCTCGGTGCTGCTCGGGATCCTGGCCCTGCTCAAGGCCGCCGGCTACTACCTCCAGCGCTACGAGCTGAACTTCTCGACGCGCGGTGTGGTCCAGGGCGCCAGCTACACGGACGTGAAGGCCCAGCTGCCCGCGCTGCAACTGCTGATCTTCATCTCGCTCTTCGCCTTCGGGCTGCTGATCTACAACATCTGGCGGCGCGGGTGGACGCTGCCGATCATCGCCGTGGGCCTCTGGGCGTTCGTGTCGATCATCATCGGTGCCGCCTATCCGGCGTTCATCCAGCAGTTCCGGGTGAGCCCCACGGAATCCAAGAAGGAAAAGCCGTACATCGCCCGCAACATCAAGGCGACGCGGGCTGCCTACAACCTCACGAACGTCCAGACGAATCCCTTCAACTACAACACCGACCTGAACGCGCAGGGCCTGGCCGACAACGCTCAGACGATCAGGAACGTCCGGCTCTGGGATCCCGACGTCCTCCAGAAGACGTACCAGCAGCTGCAGGAGATCCGCGGCTTCTACCGGTTCAACGACGTCGACATCGATCGCTACACGATCGACAACAACGAGACGCAGGTCGAGCTGTCGGCGCGCGACCTCAACCCGGCCGGGATCCCGTCACCCTCGTGGGTGAACAGCCACCTCGTGTACACCCACGGCTATGGCGCCGTGCTGTCGCCGGCGAACGCGGTCACCAGCGGCGGCGACCCGCAGCTGTCGGTCAAGGACCTGCCGCCGCAGTCGTCAGCCGGCGCCCCGGCGATCGACCGGCCGGGGCTCTACTACGGCGAGAACCTCGGCGGATACTCGATCGTCAACACCGACCAGAAAGAGATTGACTTCACCGAAGCCAACGGCACGAACCACCAGAGCACCTACGCCGGTTCGGGCGGCGTGCGCCTCGACTCGATCTTCAAGAGGGCTGCACTGTCGCTCCGGTTCGGCGACTTCAACCCGTTGATCTCCGGCTTCATCAACGGGAAGTCCCGGATCATCTACGTGCGCGACATCCGCGACCGCGTCCGCAAAGCGGCGCCGTTCCTCAAGTACGACGACGACCCGTACCCGGTGATCCTCAACGGGAAGCTGTACTGGATCCAGGACGCCTACACGACCACGAACAACTATCCGTACGCGCAGCAGGGAAACACCGAGCGCCTCTCGGGTACGAGCGGCCTCAATACCTCGTTCAACTACGTGCGCAACTCGGTGAAGGCGGTGACCGACGCCTTCAACGGCACGGTCACGTTCTACGTTGTCGACAACACCGACCCGATGATCAAGGCCTACCAGAAGGCCTTCCCGAAGCTGTTCACCGACGGGTCGCAGATCAGCCCCGAGCTGCGCGCCCACCTCCGGTACCCCGAGGACCTCTTCCGGGTGCAGACCAACATGTTCGGGCTGTACCACATCACCGACCCGTCGGCGTTCTACAACAAGTCCGACGCCTGGGACGTCTCGCAGGACCCTGGGTCGGGTCAGGTCGGGGCCGGCGGCGCCATCACCCAGACGACGAACGCGCAGGGCGTGGTCACGTCGAGCCGCGAAGCCCGGATGAATCCGTACTACCTGCTGATGAAGCTGCCGAACGAGCCGACCGAGAGCTTCATGATCCTGCAGCCGTTCGTGCCGGTCTCCCAGAACGACCAGCGCAAGAACATGTCGGCATTCATGATCGCCAAGAGCGATCCAAATGACTACGGGAAGATGGAGACCTTCGTCATGCCCGGCGACGTCTCGGTGGACGGGCCTGCCTTGGCCGACGCCAAGATCAACCAGGACACGACCATCTCGAGCCAGATCACGCTGCTCAACAGCGCCGGCTCCAAGGTGCTGTTGGGGAACATGCTCGTCATCCCCGTGAACCAGTCGCTGCTCTACATCCGGCCGCTGTACGTGCAGGCCGTGAACACGCCCCAGCCCCAGTTCAAGAAGGCGATCGTCGTCTACGGCGACCGGGCCGTGATGGAGAACACCCTCAAGGACGCTCTCGAGTCGATCTTCGGCGCCGCACCGCCGACCCAGGAACAGGCGGCCGGCCAGGGATCCGGGGCCGCGCCGGCACCGGGCTCGCCGACACCCACGCCGCCGTCGACGCAGAACCCCGGCCAGAAGGCTTTGCTCGACCAGGCCGCCCAGGCCCTCAACGACGCCCAGACGGCGCTGAAGAACGGCGACCTGTCCGGCTACCAGAACAACGTCAACAAGGCCCAGGGCCTCATCAACCAGGCCCAGCAGTCGAGCGGGCCCGGTGTCTCCGCCCCGGCCCCGTCCTCCTCAACACCCACGACGACCCAGGGCGCCTAAGCGTTAGGCGCTGGCGGCCCAGTCCTGCGGCGTGGTGTCGAGGGCGTCGGACAGGTCGGCGATGCTCTCGGCCAGTGTGCGCAGGCGGCTCTCCTTGACGGCCGACGCCGCCACCCGCTCCTCGATCTCGGCGCGCAGCTCGATGGTGACCCGGGCCAACTCGGCGGCAACCTTCGCCGAATGCATCCGGACCTCGAGCAGGTCCTCCTGCGTCGGCAGCTCCAGCGTGGCGTCGTCGAGCCGGCGCTCGAGCCGCAGGATGCGTCCGTCGAGCTGCTCGGCGTGGCTGGCAATGGCGACGAGCGCGCGCTCGACCCTGGGAGCCAGCACGACCTCGGTCGACGTTGCTGTCGCGGCGGGCCGGCGCTTCCTCCAACGCATGCGCGCAGGGTAACGATCCCTTTTCGCCAGCTGGTGGACCCGCGGTAGTGTGAGTGTCACGCCGCGGGGTGGAGCAGTCTGGTAGCTCGTCGGGCTCATAACCCGAAGGTCGCAGGTTCAAATCCTGCCCCCGCCACCAAGTAGATGCAGGTCAGGGCCGGTCCAAGGACCGGCTCGCTGCTTTCTCGGGCTTTGAGCGGGCCCTCGCGCCAACACTCTCCGCTCAGCGCCACCAAACGGTTCTCCCTTGGCTTGGATCATGGAGGACTGCCCAGACGGCCGCGAGATGGCCCCGCGTTCGTGGCCCCGAGACTCGATGTCATGCGCAGCCGCTGGCGAGGACCAAGGGCCATCGCCACCAGTCGGCCGTAGTCCCGTCGACGACGCGGACGTCGCTGAAACCGAGACAGTCGAGATGAACGCCGAGATGCCGGGCGTCGGCAGAGCCAGGATCTTGGCTGTATACGACGACGGTGGCGGCCTTGTTCGGCACGAGGACTGGTGCCAACCGCCGGGCCAGACTCGGAGGCAGGTTCAACGCTCCCGCGATATGGCGCGAGCGATACACGCTCGTCGGCGACGCATCGAGCACCACAGTCGATCGGAACGCATGCAGTCGCTGAAAATCCTCGTCGGTGACGGTCACGACCGATGTTGCGTCTTCGTCGAACATGTCGGGCTCCAGTGCGGATCGAGGGCGTCGGTTCCGGACGACCACTTGGCCTGCTCCCAGTCGCAGTAGGCGGGGGCGCGGGCGGTGGGGCAGTGGCGGGCGAGCGTCGACTCGGTGACTTCGAGAAGCTGCGGCGTGGTGCTCTTGTCGAGCGGTGTGGTGGTGAGGGTCATCGCGTGTCCTGGGGTGTGTCGGTGCCGGTGATGCGGGCGAGCAGTTCGGCGTCGTCGGGTACCTCCGTCGCGTGGACGAGGGCGAGCCCTTCGGCGCGTTGACGGTCGCCGGCGACGACGAGCCTGGCGATTTCGACGACTTGGCGATGTCGTCGGGCGGCGGTCTGCGCGTGGTGCTGTGCTGCGGCCAGGTGGTGGCGTGCACCGGTGGCGTCACCGGCGCGACTGGCCATGACCGCGAGGAGGGCGTCTGCGATCGGGTTCATGTTGGGAGGATGCGCCGACGCGCTTACTCATCGCTGACCCGGGGACGTCGAGGGCCGGTACGGTCAACGGCGTGCGGGTCGGGCTCCTCGGCGTACTCGAGGTCCGTGATGCGGACGATCGGGACATTGCGATCCCGTCGGGAAAGCAGCAGGCGCTGCTCGCTTTGCTCGCGCTCAACGCCGGCCGTGTCGTGCCTGCCGAGCAGGTCGTCGATGCGTTGTGGGGCGAGAACCCGCCCCCCCGGGTGCGCAACGGGTTGCAGGCCTTGGCGTCCAAGCTACGTGCGGCACTCGGCGCCGCCGATCTGGTGGTGATGCGCGGTGGGGGGTACGTCCTCGAAGTGCCGCCGGACGCGACCGACATCCATCGCTACGAGACGCTGGTGGCAACGGCACGTGCGGTCGCAACCGACGATCCGGAGCGGGCCATCGCCCTGTATGGCGAGTCCGATGCGTTGTGGCGAGGGGATCCGCTCGTCGACTTCGCCTACGAGGAATTCGCCCAGCCGGCGATCGCACGCTTGAGCGAGCTGCGGCTCGCCGTGATCGAGGAGCGCGTCGAACTCGAAGTCGCGCTCGGCCACGTCGACGACAGCGTCATCGAGCTCGAAGCGCTCGTTGCTGCGCACCCGCTCCGAGAGCGACTGCGCGGACAGCTCATGGTCGCCCTGTACCGGGCGGGTCGCCAGGCCGACGCGCTGCGCGTCTTCCAAGAGGGTCGCGACGTCCTCGTCGAGGAGCTCGGCCTTGAGCCCGGGCCGCAACTGCGGCGACTCGAGGCGGCGATCCTCGCGCAAGACCCGGACCTCGATGGCCCGGTGCCGGGCCCCGTGCGTGGCTCCGTCCTGGCCCCTCGACACGGGACGCTTCCGGCATCACTGTCACGTTTGATCGGTCGTGATGACGAGCTGCGGGAGCTGGCGCGTCTCGCCGCCGAGAGCAGGTTCGTCACGCTGGTCGGTCCGGGAGGGGTCGGCAAGACGCGGCTGGCGCTCGAGGTGGGGCGCGCCGTGTCGAACGCGCTGGCGGACGGCGGCTTCCTCGTCGAGCTGGCCACCGTCGGTGATCCGGCTGCCGTCGGCCCTGCGATCGCGTCTGCGCTCGATCTCCCCGACGCCGCTCGTCTCGCCGAACTGATCGACGATCGTGAGCTGGTGATCGTGCTGGACAATTGTGAACACGTCATCGACGCGGCAGCCGCGCTGGCCGAGGACCTGTTGCGTCGCTGCCCGCGCTTGCGCCTGATCGCGACGAGTCGAGAGGCGTTGCGCGTGTCCGGGGAGACGGTGTGGCCGGTGTCGCCGCTGTCACGGGCAGATGCCGAGGAGCTGTTCATCGCCCGCGCCGAGGCAGCTGGGGCGTCGCTCGACCTGTCGGGGGAGGCGGCCTCTTTGATTGCGGACATCTGCGTGCGTCTCGACGGGCTGCCGCTGGCGATCGAGCTCGCCGCAGCTCGCAGCCGCGCCCTGCCTCTACAGCAGATCGCGGCCAGGTTGAACGACCGCTTCCGCCTGCTTACCGGCGGGTCCCGCACCGCCCTGCCCCGTCAGCAGACGCTGCACGCAGTCGTCGATTGGAGCTACGACCTGCTCTTCGACGCCGAGCAACGCATCTTCGAACGGCTCTCCGTGTTCCCCGGTGGCTGCGATCTCGCCACCGCAGAGGCGGTGTGCGCCGACGACGAGCTGTCGCGCGACGACATCGCCGATCTGTTGCAGACGCTCGTCGACAAGTCGCTCGTCGTTGCGCGGCGGTCTCGCGACGGCATCCGCTACAGCCAGCTGCAGACGCTGGCGCAGTACGGCCAGGAGAAGTTGACGGCTCGGGGCGACGCGCAGCGCGTCCGCGACGCGATGGCAGCCCATTTCGCCGTGCGGTGCGCGCAGGGCAAAGAGGCGTACAGCGGTCCGAGTCAGGGTCCGTGGCTGCTGATGATGAACGAGGAACAGGACAACGTCCGCGCCTCGTTGGAGTGGGCGATCGCCAACGACGATGCAGAGACGGCGATGGTGATCGCGGGTGGCGCGAGCTGGATGCACTGGCTCGCGGGCACGCAGTCAGAAGGGATGCGCTGGCTCGACGAGGCGTTCGCGTGCAAGGGGTCGCCCACCGAGCAGACGCGGGCGCTCGCTTTGACGGCCGGGGGGATGTTCCGCTTCATCCGCGGTGACATCCCGTCAGCTGATGTCGACTTTCAAGAGGCTCGGGAGGTCTTCCTCCGCCATGACGACCGCGACGGTCTCGTGTTCACGCTGTCGTTCTACGCAGAGGCGGCACGCATGTCCGGCCGCTCCGGGGAGGCGCGCACGCGCCGCCTCGAGACGCTCGAGCTGTATCGGGAGGCACCCGACGACCCGTTCATCGTCGGCGCGCGCGCGTTCTCCCACGCGATCCTCGCGCTGATCGACAACGACCTCGCCGTCGCCGAGCGTCACTACCGCATCGCCGCCGACGCATTCCGCGCCGGAGGGCGACCCTTCATGCTGTCAGTCACGCTCGGTTTCCTCGCCGACTTCGACGAACGCAACGCCCGCTACCACGACGCAGTGGAGGCACTCGAAGAAGCCGTTGAGCTCGCCGAGACGTTCGGCATGCGGGGTTACCTCGGCTCGCTCTACTCGCGTCTCGCGTGGTCGCTGCTCGAGGAAGGCGACATCACTCGGGCTGAGCTCATGATCGAGCGGGCGCTCGAAGCGGGATGGCGACTCCGCAGTGCGCACATCTTGTTCCCGGCCCACGCGGGGTCCGCGCTGCTCCATCGACTACACGGACGCAACGAGGACGCGGTCGCCGCGGCATCCGAAGCGTTGCGGATCCACGAAGTGGAAGGACCGAGCGGGTTCCGCAACCGCATCGACCCCGACTTCGAGATCGCCTCCGTACTCGCCGTCTGCTCCACCATCCTTGCGGTCATAGCGCTCGAATCGGGCGAACTCGACCGAGGCGCCGACCTGTTGCAGCGCGCCGACACGCTCCGCCAAGACGTCGGCGCCCCGGAACCGAAGTTCCAGATGGCCGACCTCGAAGCGGCGCGGCGCGTGCTCTTGTCGGCCTGAGTGAGCGCCGGCCAAGCCTCCGGTAAGGGGCTCATCGGATCCTGCGAAGCGTCCGCACCGTGCGGGCCCGATCCAGGAGGCCATCCGTGAGCGCATTCCTCTACCGCCTCGGCCGCAGCTGCGCCCGCCACCCCTTCCGCGTGCTCGGGATCTGGCTCGTGGCCGCCGTCGCCGTTGTCACCCTCCAGGGAGCGGCGGGCGGCAAGTACGACAACAGCATCCGCGTCCCGGGCGTCGAAGCCCAACGCGCCGCCGACGTGTTGACGGCGCGCTTCCCGACCCAGAGCGGCAAGACGGCCCGCATCGTGTTCCACACCAGCGACGGGCGCCTCGACGACGCCAACGCGAAGGCGGCGATCGAAGAGGCTCGCCAGCAGCTCGCGGCGGGACACGATGTCACTGCGGTCACCAACCCGTTCGGACGGCAATCCGCGGCGGTCAGTGCCGACGGCACGACGGCCTACGTCGACGTTGCCTACTCGATCGACAAGTTCACGACGACGCAGCTCGACGACGCCACCGCGGCGGCGTCGGTGGCGCGCGCGGCGGGCGTCGAGGCCAATTTCACCGGCGAGCTCGCACAGGCGAAGCAGAACGCACCCGCCAGTGAGCTCGTCGGCGTCGCCGTCGCGATCCTCGTGTTGCTCATCGCGTTTGGATCGGTCGTGGCGATGGGCTTGCCGATCCTCACCGCGCTCATGGGTGTCTTCGTCGGCGCAGCCGGTGTCGGCGTCCTGTCCGCCTTCGTCGACGTCCCCGACTTCTCGCTGATCCTGTGCACGATGGTCGGGCTCGGCGTCGGTATCGACTACGCGCTGTTGGTCGTCACCCGGCACCGCCAGCACCTCCACGAGGGCATGAGCGTCGAGGATGCCGCTGGTACCGCCAACGCGACCGCAGGTATGGCCGTGCTGTTCGCCGGTTCGACCGTCGTTATCGCGATCCTCGGCCTCGTCCTCGCCGGTATCCCCGCCATCAGCTCGATGGGCGCCGCCATCGCAGTCGTGGTCGTCGCTTCGATGATTGCCGCCCTCACGTTGCTGCCGGGGCTGCTCGGCCTCGCCGGGACGAAGATCGACAAGCTGTCGGTCCACCGCAAGAACCACGCGATGAAGCCCGCCCACGCCACCGTCTCCGGTCGCTGGGCGCATCATGTCGGCCAGCACCCCGTGCGCTACGCGCTCGCCAGCTTCGTCAGCCTCTGTGTCATCGCGGTTCCTGCGTTGAGCATGCGCATCGGCACCCCCGACGATGGCAACGCCACCGCCGGCAAGACGCAGCGCACCGCCTATGACCAGCTCGCCGACGGGTTTGGACGCGGCTTTAACGGACCCATCCAAGT
>JAFASB010000118.1 GCA_019244985.1 Acidimicrobiia bacterium
TTCTCGCGCAGGAACGTGAAGTCCGGCAGCACCAGGTCGACACCGGGCATGTCGACCTCGGGGAACATGAGGCCGCAGTCGAGGAGCAGGAGCCTCCCCTCCTGCTCGATGACCGCGCAGTTGCGACCGATCTCCCCCAGCCCGCCGAGGAAGTAGATCCGGACCGGGTCAGCCACGCTGCAGCGTCGCCAACAGCTTTCGCGCCTCGTCCTCGAGGCCCGCGGGCGTATCGCCGAGCGGCAAGCGGCACTGCCCGACGTCGTGGCCGAGCACGCGCATCATGGCCTTTGTCGGCAGCGGACTGGGCGCCGCATCGGTGCCGCGGAACTCCCACGACGGGACCAGGCGGCCGTTGAGCTCCCGCGCACCGATGACGTCGCCCTTCTCGAAGGCGGCGATCATCTCGGCGATCTCGGGCCCAGCCCAGTGCGAAGCCACGCTGACGACACCCACCGCCCCGGCGGTGGCCATCAACGCCAGCGTCTGATCGTCGTCACCGCTGTAGATCTCGAAGCTCTCGGGCATGGCGGCGCGGAGCTTGGCCGATCCCGACGGGTCGAGCGCTGCGTCCTTGACGCCGACAATGTTCTTGACGCCGGACAGAGCCACGAAGGTCTCGTGCGCGATCTTGCGTCCCGCCCGAATGGGTATGTCGTAGAGCAGGATCGGCAGGCTCGTGGATTCGGCGACGGCGCGGAAGTGTGCCTCCAGGCCAGCCTGTCCGGGCCGGTTGTAATACGGCGTCACGACCAACGCACCGGCGACGCCGGCCTGTTCGGCGAGCTTGGTGAGCTCGATCGTGTGCCTGGTGTCGTTGGTGCCTGTGCCGGCAACAACCGGCACCGTCACCGCTTCCGTGATGGTGCGCCAGAGCTCCAGGTCCTCCTCGTCGGTGAGCACGGGGCCCTCGCCGGTGGTCCCAGCGAGCACGAGCCCGTCGGTGCCGTTGTCGGTGAGCCACTTGGCCAGCTTCACGGCACCGTCGACGTTCAGGGCGCCCTTCGCGTCGAACGGCGTGACCATCGCAGTGATGACGGTGCCGAAACGTCCGGCCATTACGCGAGCTCCTTGCTCTCTTCGGATGCACGCTCCTTGCCGAGCGTGCTCAGCAGGTCCTCGTGCAGCTCGAACCACACGGTGTGATACGAGTCGATCAGCGGCTTGGTGAACCAGTCGCGGTCGCCGGCCTCGATGCGCTCGACGGCGGTCGACAGGCGCGTCCCGTAGCGCCCGAAACGTTCGAGCAGCGAGCCCAGGCGGACGACCAGCGGCACCGTCGCCTCGTGCAGTGCCCGGAGATCGCCGAGCACGCGCGCGTCGTGGGCCGCGTCGGTGTGGTCGTTGACGACCGCCTGGCCGTCCTCCTGGCGGAGCTGCCAAGCACTGGCGGTCGTGAGGAGACGGGGATTCAGCACGAGGAACTCGCGGTACGCCGCCTCGATGTCGGCCTCGCACGCGGCCGCCGACAGCTCGGCTGCAACCAGCTCGGCGTGCAAGGCGCGGCCGGCGAGCGTCAGCGTCCAGCCCGAGACCCGGCCCTCACGGTGCCGGGCGAGATCGGCGGCGCCCAAGTCAGCAAGGACGCCGTCGACCACATCGGGGGCGAGACCCGACGCCTCGACGATGGGACCGGTATCGGCGAAACCCTTGAGACGGACGCACGTGACGACGACCAGCCGCGGATCAGCGGGGTACGCCATGGAGCCGACGCTACCAACGCCGGCTCTACGTATTCAGACTGCGGAGGGTTGCGTTCAGCCCGCGGCTGCGGCCTCGCGGTCCTTGGTGACCTCGTCGAGTGCCTCGTACTCCTCGCCGGTATCGGCCCAGTCCTCGAAGGCGATGACGCCGAGCTCGGTGAACTTGGTGCGCAGGAAGCCGTCAGCGGCGTCGAGCAGGCCGAGCTTCTTGCAGTTCGGGACGATCTTGGAGAACAGCATCTGCTGGAACAGGGCCCGCTCGGGCGCCTGCATCGTCAGCGTGACGGCCTCCTTGACCGGAATTCCGAGGCGCTCCCACACCTCCTGCTGGAGGAACCGGTCGCGCATGCGCACAGCGGCCTCGAAGGCGAACTCCTGGCGCTCGCGCAGCTCGGCGGCCGAGAGCTGCTCGTAGTACTCCTGCAGGCTCAGCACGCCGAAGGCCACGTGACGGGCCTCGTCACTCATCACGTAGCGCAGCAGCTTCTTGAGCAGCGGCTCGGTGGTCAGCTGGTGCAGGAAGCCGAAGGCGGCGAGGGCGAGACCCTCGACCATGATCTGCATGCCGAGATAGGTCATGTCCCAGCGGCTGTCCTGGACGATGTCGTCGAGCAACAGACGCAGGTGGGCGTTGATCGGATAGTGCCCCGACAGCTTCTCGTCGAGGTACTTGGCGAAGACCTCGACATGGCGGGCCTCGTCCATCACCTGGGTCGACGCGTAGTACTTGGCGTCGATCCACGGCACCGTCTCGACGATCTTCGCAGTGCACAGAAGGGCGCCCTGCTCGCCGTGCATGAACTGGGAGAGGGTCC
>JAFASB010000300.1 GCA_019244985.1 Acidimicrobiia bacterium
CGGCGCCTACGGCGTCCAGGCGGCCTCGGAGACCTACTTCGGCGAGCCCGTCGACAAGCTCACCCTCCCCCAGGCGGCGCTGGTGGCGGGGCTCATCCGGTCCCCGAACAACTACGACCCGTACGACCATCCCGACGCTGCCTCCGACCGTCGTAGGGCCGTGCTCGACAAGATGGCGTCGCTGCACGTCATCACCGACGAACAGGCGTCGGCCGCCAGGGCGACGCCCCTCGGGACCACCCATCACCAGCCGTCCGACACCTATCCGGCGCCGTACTTCGTCGAGGCCGTCAAGCAGCAGATCCTCGACGACCCCAAGTTCGGCGCCGGCCAGTCGCCCGCCGAACGCCAGCAGAAACTGTTCAACGGCGGCTTGCGCGTGTACACCACCGTCGACCTCGCCAAGCAGGCCGAGGCCGAGCAGGCCGTCGCCAAGGTGCTGTCGCAACCGGCGAGCGACCCGTCGGCGGCGGTCGTCTCCCTCGAGCCGGGGACAGGCAACGTGCGGGCTCTCGTCGGTGGCCGCGACTTCTTCGGCGGCGGGAGCCAGGCCAAGTTCAACCTCGCGACCCAGGGTCAACGCCCGGCCGGCTCGTCGTTCAAGCCGTTCGTGCTCGCCGCCGCGATCCAGCAGGGGATCTCGCTCCACAAGCTCTACGCCGCGCCGCAGTCCCTCGACCTACCGCTCCCCCGGGGCGGCGTGTGGCACGTCCGCAATTTCGAGGACGAGGGCGGCGGCACGATGGACCTCGTCGAGGCCACCGTCCATTCGATCAACACCGTGTATGCCCGGCTCATCCTCGAGGTCGGACCCAACGAGGCACTCGACGTCGCCCGCCGCCTCGGAGTCACGTCTCACCTCGACCCGTACCCCTCGGCGGTGCTCGGCACCAACGACGTCACGCCGCTCGAGATGGCCAGTGCGTACGGCGCGATCGACAACAAGGGCGTGGCCGTGACGCCGTCACTGATCAGTCGTGTCACCAAGGCCGACGGCACGGTGCTGTATCAGCACCAGCCCGACCCGCGGCCGGCGCTCGCCCCGGATGCCGTTGACCAGGTCCGCTCGGTGCTCGAGCAGGTCGTGCAGCGCGGCACCGGCGTCAACGCCCGCATCGGACGCCCGGTCGCGGGCAAGACCGGCACCGGCGAGCAGTGGCGCGACGCCTGGTTCGTCGGTTTCTCACCCGAGCTGGTGACGTCGGTGTGGGTGGGCTTCGCCGACGCCCAGCGATCGATGGTCCCGCCCGCCACCCGGATCACGGTGCAGGGCGGTACGTGGCCCGCCCAGATCTGGCAGCTGTACATGAGCGCGGCGCTGGCCCAGACCCCGGTGACGCCGTTCCCACCCGCGGCGCCGGCCGCCAGTGCCGACAACGGCACCATGCGCCCGGTACCCAACGTGTCGGGTATGCCCGTCGACGTCGCCGAAGACCAGCTCGGTTCCGAGGGCTTCACGGCGAACCCGGTCAGTGTGCCGAACGGCGACTACCCGCCGGGCTTCGTCATCGGCCAGTCGCCGTGCGCGGGCTGCCTGGCGACGGGCGGTTCGGCCGTGACGCTGCAGGTCGGCACCGGGAAGGCGCCCGCCCACATCCCGAACGTGCTCGGGCTGTCCGAAAGCGATGCGCGTGCCACCCTGCGGAGTGCGGGTTTCGCCGCCCACGTCGTCGTGCAGGAGGAGCCCCCCGCCGCCGATGCTCCGTCTCGTGCCGGCCTGGCGTGGAAGCAGACCCCAGCCGCCGGCGCTGCGGGAACCCAAGGGACGACCGTGACTGTGTGGATCGACCCGGTTGGGACCGTGCAAGCGGTCCCGCCCGCCGACGAGACGACCACAACCGGATAGACAGACAGGCTCGTGACCCAATTCGAGCAAGACACGGCCGTCACGCGCATCGGCGCCGGTCGGTTCAGCGCCAACATCGACGAGGCGTGGTGGGTGTACCGGGGCCCCCACGGCGGCTACGTCGGGGCGATCGTCATGCGGGCCATGGTCGAGGCGGTCGCCGACGCGTCACGCCCAGCCCGCTCGTTCACCATTCACTACCTCGTTCCCCCGAAGGTCGGGCCCGTCGAGGTCGAGACCACCATCGAGCGCGCCGGCGGGGCGATGACGTCGGTCTCGGCCCGCCTCGTCCAGGACGATCAGCCGGTTGCTCTGGCGCTGGCTGCCTTCTCGAGCTCTCGAAAGGCCCCCGAGTACGACGACTTGCCGATGCCTGAGGTCCCGCCTCCGTCCGAGGTTGCAGCCATGTCGATGGAGGCGTCGCCACCGCACATCCGGTTCTTCGAGCATCGCCAGGCCATCGGTTCTGCTCCGTTCTCCGGTGGCGAGGAAGCCGTGTCGGGCGGGTGGCTGCGCCTGGCGGAACCGCAGCTCCTCGACGCGCCACTGCTCGTCGAGTACGCCGACGGATGGATGCCCGCAGTCTTCTCCCGCACGCAAGAGCGCGTCGGCGTCCCAACCGTCGACCTGAGCGTGCACTTCCGCGTCCCGCTGCCCCTGGCCGACGCGTCGCCGGATGACTTCGTCCTCGTCGTGTTCCGCAGCCCTCTCGCCCGCGACGGCTTCGTTGTGGAGGACGGCGAAATCTGGAGCGAGAGCGGTGAGTTGATCGCCGAGAGCCGCCAGCTCGCCGCCATGCTCCCGATTCGTTAGCGCGAAGGCGACCGGCTGACGCCGAGCGCACCGCGCACGTAGTAGCGCCACGGTGCTGCGTCGCCCTTGCCGGGACTGAGCCCGATGCGGCCACTCACGCCCGGGTCGTCGGGCGGCGGTGTGCCGTCGTCGTACAGCTCGATGCCGTCGGAACCGGAAACAATGTCGGAGCCGTCGAAGGTGGCGTTGATGCCGAGCGCCTGGCAGAGGCGGCCGGGACCAGCTGTGAGGTCGCGATCGCGCCGGATTCCGGGACGGAGCTCGTACATCTCGTCGAGCCCTGTCAGGGGCGTCCCGCCCCGCAGCAGCACGGCGCTCGCCCAGCCGTCGTCGCCACAGACGACGTTGGCGCACCAATGGATGCCGTAGCTCCGATACACGTAGAGATGCCCGGGGGGCCCGAACATCACAGCGTTGCGGGGCGTGACGCCACGGAAGGCGTGGCTGCCGGGGTCCTCGTCGCCTGCGTAGGCCTCGACCTCGACGAGCCGGACGCTGCGGCCGTTGTGGACGAGGACCTTGTTCAAGAGGAGCGGCGCCAACTCGCGGCTGTCGCGCCGGTAGAAGCTACGGGTGAGGCGCCGCTTCATTCATGCCCGAGGCGTTCTTCGTCGATGAAGAGGCGCTCGCGGAAGCGGCGCAGCTGGTCGGCGACCGCTTCGGGGCCGGCCGCGCCAGGTGACGTGCGACGCGTCACCGGTACCCCCGGCTCCAGGAGGGCGACGGCGTCGCTTCCGAGGTCCGGATGGGCCTGCACGAGCTCGGCCAGCGGCAGATGGCGCTCGAGCGAATCACGCACGAGGCCGGCGACCACACCGTGGGCCTCCCGGAACGGCACGCCCTTCTCGACGAGGAACTCGGCGAGGTCGATGGCCGCGGCCGCCGGCGAATCCGCGGCGTCCGCCATCCGCTCGACGTCGAAGCGCGCCGTCGCCACCAGACCGGCCAGCGCGCTCAGCGCCAGCTGGGCTTGGTCGACGGCGTCGAACAGCGGCTCCTTGTCCTCCTGGAGATCGCGGTTGTACGCGAACGGCAACCCCTTCAGGGTCGCCAGGAATCCGGTGAGGTGACCGATGAGGCGGCCGGCCTTGCCGCGGGCCAGCTCGGCGACGTCGGGGTTCTTCTTCTGGGGAAGCATCGAGCTCCCGGTGGCGTACGCGTCGTCGAGCTCGAGGAAGCCGAACTCCTCGGTCGACCACAGCACGATCTCTTCGCCGAGCCGCGAGAGGTGCACTCCGAGAAGGGCGAGGTCGAACAGCGCCTCGGCCACGAAGTCCCGGTCGCTCACGGCGTCGAGCGAATTCTCGAAGCGCGAAGCGAAGCCCAGGTCCTCGGCCACCTCCTCGGGGTCGAGCGCGAGCGACGAGCCGGCGAGGGCGCCTGCGCCCAAGGGCGACACATCGAGGCGTTTGCGCGTGTCGAGGATGCGGTCGACATCTCGCGTGAACGCCCACGCATGCGCGAGAAGATGGTGCGCGAGCAGCACCGGCTGGGCCCGCTGCATGTGCGTGTATCCGGGCAGGTAGGCGTCGGGCGCCGTCCGGGCCCGCTCGTACAGCACCTCTTGGAGGGCGACGACACCGCGCGCCACCTCGGTCAGCTGGCGCTTGGTGAACAGCCGCACCGCAGTTGCCACCTGATCGTTGCGGCTGCGGCCGGTGTGGAGCTTGCCGCCGGCCGGTCCGGCGATCTCACTCACGCGCCGCTCGATGGCGGTGTGGATGTCCTCGTCGCTTGGAAGGAAGCGGAACGAGCCGTCGGCCAGCTCGTCTTCGACCCGGTTCAAGGCCGCGAGGAGGATCCCCATCTCTTGCTCGGTCAGCACACCCGCGCGGTGGAGCCCGCGCACGTGCGCCCGCGAGCCGGCGAGGTCGTCGACGGCCAGCCGCCGGTCGAAGGCGACACTTGCGGTGAACGCCATCAAGGCGTCGGCCGGCTGCTCGCCGAGGCGCCGTTCCCACAGGGTCATCTACAGCCCCGCCAGTTCGCTCAGGATGCGGGCGACCTTGCCGCCGCCCGCCCGCTCGGATGCCACTACAAGCAGAGTGTCGTCGCCGGCGACGGTGCCGAGCACTTCGGGCAGACCGGCTCTGTCGATCGCCGACCCGACGACGTGGGCCGAGCCGGGCGGCGTGCGCAGTACGACGAGGTTGCCCGAGTGCGCCACCTCGACAACCCACTCGCCAAAGACCCGCTTGAGCTGCTCCTTCGGTTCGGGCCGCTCCTCGAACTGCGGCACGGCGTACACGGTCTCGCCACCCGGCATGCGCACCTTCACGGCGCCGAGCTCCTCGAGATCACGGCTGACCGTGGCCTGGGTGGCGACGACGCCTTCGCCTGCGAGGAGGTCGACCACCTGGGCCTGACTGGTCACGGCGTTGTGCTCGAGCAGCCTGGCAATCCGGTGCTGGCGCTGCGGCTTGGCCAGTCTCATCGCACGCCTTCGGTGAGCAACCAGCTGAGCAGGCCGCGCTGGGCGTGCAGCCGATTCTCGGCCTGCTGCCACACA
>JAFASB010000305.1 GCA_019244985.1 Acidimicrobiia bacterium
CGACGTCGGTGCCGACGACGGGATTCGCCTTCCCGCTCAAGAACGCCGCCGGTCAGCCGATCGGCGCGTACATCAGCGAGACCGACGTCTCGCCTGACTCCGCGTTCAGCGCCATCCTCAAGGAGCTGCGCAGCGGCAAGACCGGCCAGTACATCTTCGTCGACGATCGCGGCTTGGTCGCCGGCGCCAGCGACTCCGCCCTCAACGGGACGTCGGTGATGCCGCTCGGGCTGAAGGCCAACGAGAAGCCCGGCTTCCGCCACGTGGGCTCCCACATCATCGCCGTCGGCAACCTGCCCACGATTCGTTGGACAGTCGTCTTCCGCCAGACGACCTCGGAGTTCGAGGGCGGTCTTACCGGACCGCTCCGCTCCGCGTTGCTGCTGCTCGCTGTGGCCGCCGTGCTCGGTGGCGGATTGTTGTTCTTCTTCCTCGTGCGCCGCCTCCGGGCGGCGCGCGAGGAGCAGCGCCGGCTGGCCGAGATCAACGCCGTGCGTGAGGAGTTCATGAGCATCGTGTCCCATGAGCTGCGCACACCGGTCACCGGTCTGCTCGGGTTCCTGCAGACCACGCTCGACCACTGGGACGCCATGTCCGACGACGACCGTCGTGCCGCTCTGAACCGGGCGTCCACCAATGCCCGGCGTCTGCATGCGTTGACCCGCGACGTCCTCGACACGGCCAGCATCGAGTCGGGCGAGCTGTCCTACGTCTTCGAGGTCGTCGACATCAACGCCGAGGTGGCGTCGGCCGCCACCGCCGTCCAGGACCTGCAACCGACACGTCCGATCTCGGTGTCGACGCCCGATGAGAACGTGTGGGTGCGTGCCGACCCCGAGCGCATCCAGCAGGTCCTGACCAACCTGCTCGACAACGCGGCGAAGAACTCGGCGCCCGAGACGCCGATCGACATCAGCGTCGCCGCGACCGGCCAGGAGGTCGAGGTCGCCGTCACCGACCGCGGCGCCGGCATCCCGACCGACGAGCTGTCGCGCGTGTTCGACAAGTTCGTCCGGGGCCGCGCCACCGACACGCGCGGCACGGGCCTCGGGCTGTACATCTGCAGGCGGATCATCGACGCCCACCACGGCCGGATCTGGGCGACGAGCGAGCCGGGTGGGACCACGCTCACGTTCGCGCTCCCGCTCGTGCCCGCCCCCACCGAGCCGCCGTCGACGGCCGAGCCTGTCGGCTCGTCTTCGTAGAGGTCCGGGGGTGGCGACCGACCTCGAATTTGCCGCGGGCGAGTTCTCTGCATGGCTGGCGGCGATACGTGGCGCCATCCGCTCGGGCGACGCCATGGACGTCCCTTGCGGGAACTGCACCGCCTGCTGCACGTCGTCGCAGTTCGTGCACGTGGCGCCCGACGAGAGCGAAGCCCTCGCCCGCATCCCAGCTGACCTTCTGTTCCCGGCTCCGGGCCTGCCCGACGGTCATGTGGTCCTCGGCTACGACGACCGGGGTCACTGCCCGATGCTGGTCGACGCCCGCTGCTCGATCTACGACCATCGCCCCCGCACCTGCCGCACCTACGACTGCCGTGTTCTCGTCGCCGCGGGCTTCGCCGACGACGAGGACGTCCCCGTCGAGATCAGCCGGCGCGCCACCCGCTGGCGCTTCGAAGAGGGCGACTCGTCCGCCGGCCTGGAGCGCGCCGCCGTCGAGGCTGCGGCCACGTTCCTCGCCGAGCGCCCCGAAGCGCTGCCGCCCGCGGCCGGTCGCCCGAGCCTGACGCGCCTCGCGGCGCTCGCCATCGAAGTCGCCGATCTGTTCGTCGACGACAGGCCGGATGCCCCCGAGGTCCGCTCGGCGCTCGACGCACGCCTCACCTCCTAGCCCCACGGCCGCGTTCTCCGCGAAGTTTCGGCTGTGATCCTGGGCGACTTGCTCCGTTTCGACGGCCAAAACTTCGCGCCAAACGCGGTAACACGAGGGGTGTGGACGAACACGCCGTGCTCACTGTCTTCCGTTCCCGGCTGCGGGAGGACAACGTCGACGAGTATCGGCGCGCCGCGAAGCGCATGGAGGATCTCGCGCGTGCGATGCCTGGGCTGCTCGAGTTCAAGACCTTCACCGCCGACGACGGCGAGCGGGTGTCGGTGATCCTGTTCGACACGCCCGAGCATCACGCGGCCTGGCGGCACCACCCCGAGCACCGCGAGGCACAACGCCAGGGCCGGGAGACCTTCTACGCCGCTTACGACATCACGGTCGCGCCCGTGGAGCGTCGACGCACCTGGCCTGACTGACGGCCTACGACGGATCGTCGATGACGGCGCGCCGAAGCGCCCGCAGATTGCCCTTCTCGATGAGGATGGCGCCGCTCTCGCGGGCGCCTCGTGCCACCTCGGCGTTGACGTAGTTGGTGTAGAGCACCACGCGGATCTCGGGCAGCTCGTCCCGGACCTTGGCCGCCGTCTGCACGCCGTTCATGCCTGGTGGCATCCGGAAGTCGACGACCAGCGCGTCGGGCTTCAGTTCGCGGCACAGCTCCAGGGCGCGGTCGCCGCCCGATGCCGTGCCCACGATGTCGTGGCCCTCGAACTTGAAGTCGGTGACGAGGAGGGCAAGCGCCTCGCTGTCGTTGTCGGCGACCACCAGACGCATCAGCCGGACGACCTCAGCGGTTCTCGGCGCTGCGCCGGCGCAGATCGCCTGGAGCGATCCTGGCCGTGCCGGAATCGCCGAGCAGGTCGGTGACGAAGCGCCGAGCGCCAGCGAGTGTCTGAGTGATGGCCTCGCGGGCCTTGTCGTAGTCGTTCAGGTTGAGTGCGAGGTCGGCGACGGCCAGGCCCTGGATGATGTCGTCGTTGACCTCGAGGGCGTGGCGCTGACGCAGGGCCACCGCCGCCAGCTGCGCACGTGCCTCGGTGGCCTGCCGCTGATCGGTGACGTCCTGGGCCGTGCCCTGCAGTCTCGTGACACGGCCGGTCTCGTCGCGGATGGCGCGCCCTCGCGTCTGCACCCACCGGACGACACCGTCGGGACGGGTGATCTGGTGCTCGAAGGCGTACGGGTCGCCGCGCTCGATGGCGCGGCGTACAGCCTCCTCCGCGACGACCCGGTCGTCGGCGCCGAGCTCATCGAGGTACGCCTCGGAGGTCGGCTGGAACTCGGCCGCGTCGAGCCCGAAGATTCGGAACATCTCGTCGGACCACGTCACTCGGTTGCCGTCGATCTCCCACTCCCAGCTTCCCAGTCGGGCGAGGCGCTGTGTCTCGGCGAGGAGCC